>JBDTMP010000100.1:0-3198 GCA_039934215.1 Ginsengibacter sp. | reverse complement strand
GGTTATAAATTAAAGATAAAAAAATTAATTTGATTACAATATAAAGAAGGAAAATTTTAAATTTCACAATGTTATGTCGGGACACAGAAAGAAGCAATCTTAATTTATAATGTATGTTTTTCCGAAGCGGGAAAGTTTTCCCGGAAGTGGTCATGATATTTTTATTGATTATATAAGATGCAAAAGAAAAAAACGTGCCACCCGTAAAAGATGGTGACTTTAAAAACACGGGTACGAATTTGATCATGTGTGCAAAAAAATCACGGCTTGTTTGAAGGAGAATAGTAAAGATTTTTTAAAATAAATATCCGAGCTTGAAATTTATAGTAAAGTAAGAATCATTTTTATTTGGATTACCTCGTTGCTCATTAGTTGCAGTTGTAAGCGACGGATCTATTTCATGTTTGCGATCGTTTAGCCGCAAAGCATCTGCAAGCTTTGCACCTGTAAAATATTTTGCGAATATTTCTTTATCAATATAATTGGTACTTACATCATCGAGATAATCGGTATGTAAAATCCGGGAAACACATTCTACACTTGCATTAAAATTCGGGGAAACTTTGTATTTAAGTCCTATGCCCAAGGGAAAATTGATTTGCTTTAATTTATACGGTTTCCGGTCAGGGTATTCAGAAAATCCTTCACCTTCGGTACTTAAAGGTTTAAGGTCTACCCAGCTCTTATTAATTTTTGCTTTTGGATTAAAAGAAAAATAACCTATTCCCGCAACCAGGTAAGGAGAATATCTTGGAAGCTTTTCGTCTTTCGTAAATCTCTTAAAATATACAGGGTGAATTTCAGTTATCAACATCATTTCATTGATTGTGCTTCTGAAGCTAAGGTTACGCTGGTACCTGTAAGGCGACGAACTACTGATGTTTTTTAAGGCATTGTCAGCCGCTTTTACCCTGCCGAAAGTTCCTTCAATTCTTACTGATATAAAATAGCGGTAAGATGTAATGAAATAAATACTTCCCGCAAATTGTGAATTTTTAAAATTAATATCCTTAATAAAATTTTTGCCATTGCCTTTTCTTCCCCCGAGATCGGTAAAGCAATTCATTGTTCCAATAGACGCACCGAGCTCATAAGTATAATCATTAGCGAAATAAGGATCGTCAGCATAAGAATACGGTGCAGGAGACTGGGCAGATGATTGTAAGTGTGTGCCGGTTATTAACGCAATAAAATTAAAAATGAAAGCTATTTTTTTCATGAAGTAAATATCCTTTAGTACTCTTATTTGCGGGAGGGTATGCTGAAGTTCAAAGGATATATTATGGGTGCAAAAATCAATAATTAATTTACAATTTAGATTAATTTTTTTTATCAGTATTTATTAATGGATGCTTATGAAAAATGGTTTAGTATTTTAGCGGTCATCAAAAAAAACAAATATGGCGCAGTTTATAAAAGTAAAACAGAAAGATAATGTTGAACTCCTGATCAACACAAACATTATTGAAACAGTATTTCCCGATTCTACAACAGGAAACTGCAATTCACTTTTAAATTTCAGCAGGTCGGCGGCTAAAAAAAGTTTTAATGTACAGGAAACGGTTGAAGAAATTTGGAAGATGATTTTGGAATAAAAGATACGCGGCGTGTTCCAAAAATCTTTTGCGGAAAGCTAAAATTGCGGAATCAGTAAAACGTTCTGCAGAAAAAAGTGATAGAAGAAAAGCCGGACCTTTTTAATCGGCTATGTCTATGATAAATTTTTATGAAGACCGTGGAGGCAAAATATTTCTGCTGCGCAAAAGAAAATAATTGATAAATCAAAACAAGAATTGAGAAAACTGTTTGGGAAAGGACGAGTAATAATTTGTATTAAATATAAAAATTATTACTAAAGAGCTGCATTGTAATTATCTAAATTTTGTATCCCCTGTTTTTTAATTAATAACTTTATAGGAACAGTAATTATAGGTATTAAGAATCCAGGCGATTGCTTTAGAATTAAAATCACTTATAAACCGTAATGAATAAGAATCTACTCCTGCTGGCCATTATCTTCAATTTTTTTGCTGTACATGCAAATGCGCAGAAGACAAAAAAGCCCATGAACATTATTTTTATTTTGTCTGATGATCACCGGTACGACTTTATGGGTTTTATGAATGCAGTTCCCGGCCTGGAAACACCTGGAATGGACCGCATGGCAAAGGAAGGTGCTCATTTAAAAAATGCATTTGTTACCACATCTCTTTGTTCACCCAGCCGCGCATCCATTCTCACCGGCCAATATGCACATACACATACCGTGGTAGATAATTCAGCGCCGTTACCCAAAGACCTTATTTTTTTTCCGCAGTATTTACAAAAGAAAGGATACAAAACAGCGTTCATGGGCAAATGGCACATGGGAAACACCGGTGATAATCCCCAGCCTGGTTTTGATGAATGGGTAAGCTTTGAAGGGCAGGGGCAGTATTATGGAAATACTTTGAATGTAAATGGGAAAAGAGAAAAACTGCCTGCAGATAATTACATCACAGATGAATTGGCTAAACGATCTATCGATTGGATGAACAGTGTTAAAGACAAGCCCTTTTGCATGTATCTTTCCCATAAAGGTGTTCATGCCGAATTTATGCCGGCAAAAAAATATGCAGGAAAATATAAAGACTTGAGGATCGTGTGCCCTCCTTCCATGTACCTAACAGTTACGGATAGCAGCAAACACTACGGAATAATCACTCCACCTAAAACGACTGTAAATTATAAAGACATTCCGCGCTGGGTACGTGAGCAGCGCTACAGTTGGCACGGAGTTGATTTTATGTATCATGGCCAGATACCTTTCGATGAGTTTTATCATTTATATCTTGAAACATTAATGTCTGTTGATGAAAGCATTCAACAGGTAATGGATTGGGTTGAAAAAAACGGGTTGAAAGAAAATACTATGATCGTTTATATGGGCGATAATGGTTTTCAATTTGGCGAGCATGGATTAATTGATAAGAGAAATGCTTACGAAGCAAGTATGCGTGTGCCTTTGCTGGTATGGGCCCCGGGTATGGTAAAAGCAGGCTCGGTTATTCCACAAATGATCTTGAATATAGATCTGGCGCCAACTTTTCTTGATGTGGCCGGAATTTCCAAACCGTCGCAAATGCAGGGTGAATCATTTTTGCCTTTATTAAAAGGAGAAAACATTAGCTGGCGTAATAAAGTTTTTTACGAATATTA
>JBDTMP010000099.1:0-2460 GCA_039934215.1 Ginsengibacter sp. | reverse complement strand
AGGCTTGAAGAATTATCCATACCCTACACCTTACATTGGGGGAAAATCAATTTCAATCTTAGCCCGGAACTTTTGCAAAAAATGTATGGCGATAATTTAACAAAATGGAAAGCCTGCAGAAAATCCCTTTTAAGCGATGAGGTGCAAAAAGTATTTACAAATGATTTCATGATTAAATGCGGATTGACCAGTTAGTACGGGCTCAACTCTTCGACGGAAAAATATTTATAAAAAATTGTTGCTTTATTCCCGCCCCCCCATAAAAAAATAAAGTAACGGCATGCAAGAATTTTATTAAATATCCGTTTACAACTACAAAAATATTTTGCAAATTTTACCGGTGGAATATTTGCTTAACATTGCAACAAATATTTGTTTTGAAAAAAAATTATGAATAAAATTGAAATACCTTCGCGCTCGATGAAAATAAAATACACCCCCCCAACTTTTCAACTTTTGCTTTTTTTAATTTTTGCCTGCATCAGTTGCAACAGCGCTCAGTCAGTTAGTGAAAAAGAACTTGCGGATTCCACTGGAGAAACCGGAACTACCAAAGAGAAATCTGTGTATGAAAAAAAACCAATAGATACTGTTGAATATAATAACCTTATAAAAGCGCTCAGCAATAATGATACAACAGGGTTGTGGCCTGCAAAAGTTGTATATCCTTTGCCAGGAGCTATTTTACCTTATCACAGGGTGGTTGCTTTTTACGGAAATCTTTATTCTAAAAAAATGGGAATTCTTGGCGAGCTTCCTAAAGATTCAATGCTTAACAAACTAAAGGGTGAAGTCGCTAATTGGCAAGCCGCTGATACAACCCTTCCCGTAATTCCTGCTTTACATTATGTAGCCGTAACCGCACAAGGCGCCCCGGGCAAAGATGGTAAGTACCGCATGCGCATGCCTTTTCACCAGATAGATACAATTATAAACTGGGCAAAAGAAATTAATGCGCTTGTTTTTGTTGATATACAGGTTGGCCACAGCTTTATAAAAGACGAAGTGTCTTCTTTGGAAACTTATTTAAAAATGCCTGGTGTGCACCTGGGAATTGACCCTGAATTTTCACTTAAAAATGGAGAAGTGCCCGGAAGTAAAATCGGAAGCTTCAACGCCCAGGATATAAACGATGCCATTGATTTTCTTGCGGATCTTGTAAGAAAAAATAATTTGCCACCGAAAATTTTAATCGTTCATCGCTTTACGCAAGGAATGGTACGGGGATACCAGGATATAAAAAATGTCCCTGAAGTGCAAGTAGTGATGGATATGGACGGCTGGGGAGATAAAATTTTAAAAAGGTCTTCTTACCTCCGTTATATTTATAAAGAACCTGTTCAATTTACCGGTTTCAAATTATTTTATAAAAATGATACTAAAACAGGCGCTAACCAACTGTACACACCGCAGGAATTATTAAAATTCACACCTAAGCCCATTTACATACAATATCAATAAAATTCCTTGCCATCATAAATGAAAACAGTCCTTTCCCTTTTAATATCACCTTTACTGTTTTTAGTCGCCTGCTCTTCTGACGACATAAAAACAAAAAATACAAAGGACTCAACAGCCGTTACTGTTGCAAATACTGCTGATACGAATAGCATGAAACCGACTGCTGATATTGCAACCATACTTGCAAAAAAAGAAGTGCCTGTTTTATGTTATCATCATATCAGGGAGCCAAAAGCGGGGCAAAGCGAAAGCATGAAAAGTTATTCCGTTTCGCCGGCGCAATTTGCACAACAAATGAAAGCATTAAGAGACAGCGGTTACGAAACGATATTGCCAGACCAACTTTACGATTACCTCGTGCATGGTGGCACATTACCGTCAAAGCCTGTTATGCTCACATTCGATGACACAGATGAAGAACAATTCAGCATCGGCGAAAATGAAATGCAGAAATATGGCTTTAAAGGCGTGTATTTTATTATGACCATTTCAATTAACCGTCCCCGTTATATGAGCAAAGAGCAACTACGGGAATTGGCGGACAAAGGAAATGTTGTGGAAGCACACACATGGGATCATCACATGGTTACCAAATATAAGGGCGCTGATTGGGACACGCAACTTGTAAAACCGACGAAGCAGATTGAAACTATTACAGGCAGGCCCGTAAGATATTTTGCATATCCTTTTGGTTTGTGGAACCAGGCTGCTATTCCCGAATTAAAAAGCAGGGGATACAAGATGGCATTTATATTATCTACCAAACGAGATTCTACGGAGCCACTTTATACTATTCGTCGTATGATTGTCCCGGGCCAGTGGTCAACACCCGGCATGCTTAAGGCGATGAGGCAAACGTTTCATTTATAATTTATAACACAACAAAATTATTTAGCGATTTCTATCTTCACTTTTTTGTTCTTGATCTTTTCATTTTTAATAAGCTCAAGCGCATGTCCCATTTTTGTTTTTCGCACAGCCACGAAAGAAAAAAAATCC
>JBDTMP010000098.1:0-2178 GCA_039934215.1 Ginsengibacter sp. | reverse complement strand
GCTATCCAATATTGGTGTTGCAATGGAGCTTATCTCTTTTTGCTCTGCATCATTTTCCTGTTCAAAAATTACAATTTTATTTTGCCCCTTTTTCAACCAGCAACCCGGAAGATATAATGTTTGCTGCGGCCCTATATGCCAATACCTGCCCAGGTTGTGCCCGTTTACAAAAACAATTCCCTTACCCCAGGACCGCATGTCTAAAAATGTATCACCGGTTTTTAAAAGATTAAAAGACCCGTTATAAATTACGGGATGGCTTTTAATATAGCTACCCGAAAATGATTTCAGGTCAGGCTCAATATCCATCGGCAAGGGGTACATGTTCCAGTTGCCTGTTATCTCATTACCATCAATTAATACGGGGCTGATAATTCCTTTGTGATTATGAATTATTTCAGCCCCATAATTTATCCTACCCATATTTTCTACCAGTATATCAAGTGTGGCATTGAAAGGAATTTGAATATCGCAGGAATAATTATTATTAATACGATTCAGTTCACATAGCTTTTCTCCGTTTACATATACAAGTGCATAATCGCGTAAACCTTTTATTTCAAGCTTTCCCTCTATGGGTTGTGTAAAATGCCTGCTGTATAAAATGTACCCGTCGCCCTGGTTTACATCTTCAAATGTTTTTGGAGTATCACTGGTAACAGGCTGGATAGTATTTTTAAAGGTAAAAAGATCAACTGCTTTATTTAATTTGACAGATTGGATTTCTATAACAGGTATAGCGGCAGGTACCGATGGAATTTTATAGGAAACACTTTGTTGCAATAATTGCCGGATCGCATTGTACTTAGGGGTTGCCCATCCAGCTTCACTTATAGGGGCATCATAATCGTAGCTGGTAATATCCGGCTGTATATCGTGTTCTTTATTGTAATTGGCGCCGCTGGTAAACCCAAAGTTGGTGCCTCCATGCACCATGTAAAAATTAAATGACACACCGGCTTTTAGATATTTTTCTGTTTGCTTAACTACACTTTCTGCCGTTACTTTCTGGAATGGTTCCGCCCAATGATCCAGCCAGCCCGGGTAGAATTCCGCCACCATATACGGCCCCATGCCGTTATGATATTCATCCACCACTTTTTTTAACTTGTCAATGTTGTCCTCTCCGTTTGCTGTAGGCAGGGCACCCTTAATAGTGCCACCACTAAACAACCAACTTCCATCGCTTGTAAAAAATGGAACGTCAAAGCCCGCATCAATCAATTGTTGTTTAATGGCAGCGCTATATGCTCTATGGTTTTCCAATGAAATATCTTTTCGCTGTGCCACATAAGAACCAAATTCATTTTCGGCCTGCACCATAATTACAGGGCCGCCTTTTGTTATTTGTAAATCTTTAACCTGTTCGGCCAGTCTATTAATATAGGTTTTACAGGAATCTAAAAATGGCTGGTTGTAAGAACGTATTACCAATGATTTTTCTTTAAGTAACCACCACGGGTAGCCGCCAAATTCCCATTCAGCACAGGCATAAGGGCCAGGCCTTAATATAACCATCAATCCTACATCCTGAGCAATTTTTATAAATTCCCTGATATTCTTATTCCCTGTTTTAAAATCCCAAACGCCGGGAGCTGTTTCATGATAATTCCAGAACACATAAGTAGCAACGGTATTCAACCCCATTGCCTTTATCATTTGCAAACGATGTCGCCAATATTCCTCAGGAACCCTGGCAAAATGCATTTCACCGGAATGAATTTGTACGGGCTTCCCATCATACACAAACGCTCCCTCTTTTATTGCAAAAGAATGTTTTTGCTGAGAAAAAGCTGCGGTAATGAATAATAGAAATAATGCAGGCAATAAAAATATTTGCTTCATAATAAAAATTGGCCTGGAATAAAAATTAAATAAACACTGGTACCTGTTCAAACTTAACTAAACTTCCGGTGAAATATGAATGCAACCGGTTGCGTTTACTTTGTCTGTATACTAAGCGCCAGCCGATCTGTTTAAAAGATAAGATTAGCAATACTTATTCTTCAGGAGCCCTACCATAATTCACTTTCCATAAATCATATCCTTTCAGACGTTGAGGTAATTTAAAGGTTCCACTGATATTTTTCTAAGATGAGATTTTTGATTGATAAAACTGCATTGATAGTCTATGCAAATAAAAATTTGTTGAATTACACACTTCAAAACTGTTTAAAA
>JBDTMP010000097.1:0-5009 GCA_039934215.1 Ginsengibacter sp. | reverse complement strand
AACATATCTACCGGCTGTAATTTTTCAACAGAAAATTTTTCACTAAGTAATTGCAGATCTCTTGCCTGTGTGGCAACGTTGCAGCTTACGTACACAATTTTCTCTGGTGCAATCTCAATGAGCTTCTGAACCAATTTTGGATGAAGTCCCGCACGCGGTGGATCAACAATCATTACATCTGGGCGACCGTGCTGCATGAAAAATTCATCATTGCATATTTCAATAACATCGCCGCAAAAAAATGATGCATGATGAATATTATTAAGCACAGCATTTTCTTTAGCATCTTTTATTGCATCTTCAATCACATCAACGCCAATAATTTTTTTTGCATCAGCGCTTAAAAAAATCCCTATGCTCCCTGTGCCGCAATACAGGTCGTACACAATTTCATTTCCGGTAAGTGAAGCGAAATCTTTTACAATATTGTATAATCTGTCCGCCTGTTTTGTATTCGTTTGAAAAAAAGATTTAGGAGAAATTTTAAAATTATAACTTCCTACCTTTTCAATTATATATCCTTTGCCGGATACAATTTTCGTTTCAATATCATAAATAGTATCATTCCACTTTGCATTTATCGTGTACAACAATGTTGTAATGGATGGAAACTGTTCCAATAAATGCTTGCAAATTTTTTCTCTTTCATTTTTATCATCATGACCGAAAACAAGATTTACCATCAATTCACCGGTTGTTGAATTTCTTATTATGACATTTCTGAGCCAGCCTTTGTGTTCTTTAATATCGTAATAGCTATATTTATTTGCCAAAGAAAAATCACGTAATGTATTCCGGATGGTATTGTTTACATCATCCATCAGCCAGCATTCATAGATGTCAATAATTTTATCATATAGCCGCGGAACATGATAACCCAACGCACCGCCAGGCCATGCATCGTCATCATCAAGATTTTCTAACTGGCCATGCGTTAAAAATTTTTTATTGCTAAAAGTAAATTCAAGCTTATTCCGATAATGAATGGTTTCTCCTGAACCAATGATTGGTAACATTTGAAATTCAGCGAGTTTCCCGATTCTCTTAAAAGCCTCTGCAGCTTCATGTTGTTTGTACTCCAATTGTTTTTCGTAAGGAAGCATTTGCCATTTGCAGCCACCGCATACGCCGAAGTGAATGCAAAACGGCTCAACCCGCTCTTTGCTAAATTCTTTTATTGTAATTGCCTTTCCTTCGGCCCAGTCTTTCTTATTCCGCGTGATTAAAACATCTGCAACATCACCCGGAACAGCGCCTTCTACAAATACGACCTTGCCTTCAACACGGCCAAGCGCTTTACCTTCGGCTGCATAACCGGTAACAGGAAGATTTTCCAATACAAATTTCTTTTTTCTTTTCATTCTTTATTTATTGCAAAGATCGACGGTAAAAATACTTCATGAATGCGAATTGCTTTTTTGCCAAAAAATGTTAAGTATTTTAACGTTTAAATTTTATGTACTCAATTTGAATATTTTTGTTATCCATTTTTTACTTCATGAAAATATTTTTTAGCATTTTAGTTTTTTTATTTTCCGTGACTGGTTCGGTCGCCCAGGGATATAAGGTAACGTTGCGTACTCCAAATTTCAAAGATGGCCTTGCTTATCTTACTTATTATTATGGCAAGGCTATGAACGTGGAAGATTCCGCGGTAATAAATAATAAAGGAGAGGCAGCATTTCAAAAAAATGAAACCCTGCTGCCGGGAGTGTACTCAATTGTTTTTCCCGGGAAAAATAAATTGTTTGATTTCCTGGTGGGTAAAGAGCAGTTGATTACAATAGACGCCGACACAAGCGACCTGGTAAATAAAATCGTGGTAAAAGGCTCGATAGAAAATAATCTTTTCCATCAATATCAAAAATTCGTAGCATCAAAAGGAGCAGGCTTACAGCAGGAAACGGAAGCATTTAAAAATTCAAAAACAAAAGCTGATAGTTTATTGCATGAGAAAAATTATGCTGCGCTGAATAAAGAATTGGTTGATTACAGGAATAAAATAATAACAGAAAATCCTGAATCCATGTTAGCCGCTTTATTTAAGAGTATGAGAGAGCCGCAGGTATTAAATATGAAACCAGTTACCAGGGAAGACTCGGTGGCTAATTACCAGTATTACAAAAAGCATTATTGGGATGGAATTGATTTTACCGATGACCGGGTGATACGTACTCCCTTCTTTCTCCCGAAGCTGGAAAGATATTACACAGAAGTGCTGTCGCCTGCGCCTGATTCAATTATCAAAGAATCAGATTACATGCTTTTAAGAGCGAGAAGCTCACCCGGGATGTATAAATTTTTGCTAAACTGGCTCACAGATGAGTACATCAATCCTAAATATATGGGCCAGGATGCTGTGTTCGTACACCTGTTTGAAAAATACCATTCCAAAGGAGTTTCTTCCTGGCTGAATGAAAAACAACTAACGGCAATTTCCAACAGGGCCTACATGCTTATGTCAAATCTTATAGGTGAGCAGGCTGCAAATCTGGTGATGGTTGACACCGCGGGTACACTCCATTCTTTATATGATTTACAAGCCCCTTATACTATTGTTGTTTTTTGGGATCCTACATGCGGCCACTGTCAGCACGAAGTTCCAAGGCTTGATTCTTTTTACAGGGCCAAATGGAAAGATGAGGGTGTAAAAATGTATGCGGTGCTATCCGAAACAAAAGAACAGCAAAAGTGGAAGGAGTTTATCAATAAGAATAATTTGCAAAGCTGGGTAAACGTTTACCAGACTGAGGAACAAAAGAAAGCAAATGAAGAAGCGAAGAAACCCTCATACAAACAACTTTATGATATAACCCAGACTCCTGCTTTATATTTGCTCGATAAAGACAAACGGATTATAGCAAAAAAACTGACTATTGACCAAATGGATGATTTGTTACAAATGAAAGTGAATAGTAAAATGGCTAACGGGAAACAAACACAATAATCTGTTCATACCTTGTTTGAAATTCAATTTTTATCCCGCCGGTATATAAGCAATGTGCAATAATTATAATATTCTTCAGGTTGAAAATTCTGGTATAATTTGCTTCAGCCGTTTAATGATAAATTAATCTTTAATGAAAAAGTTTTTATTGCCAATTGCCTTTTTTTTTATTTCCGTTTTTTCTTATTCGCAGGCCTTGTTTACTTATGGCAGCAATGTCGTAAGTAAAGATGAATTCATGAAAGCCTACAATAAAAACAAAAACTCTACTACCGATAAAGACCAGGCGCTGAGAGATTACCTGGACCTCTATATAAAATTTAAGCTGAAGGTGCAGGCCGCGAAAGAGCTTCGGCTTGATACGCTTCCAGCTCTCGAAACCGATCTTCAAAATTTTCGGACACAGATTGAGGATGGTTATTTAAAGGATAACAGGCAGGTAGAGACGCTTACCGATGAAGCCTACAACCGAGGCAAAAAAGACATTCATACTTCACATTTTTTTATAGCGATAAATAGTAAAATGCAACCTGCCGATACATTAAAAGCTTTCAAGGCAATCAATGAAACTTATGACGAATTAAAAAAAGGCAAGACAAATTATGAGGATATACTTGCAGAAATAAAAGAAGAAATAGCACCGGTGCAGGGAAACGATCTTGGATTTATAACAGTTTTTACCCTCCCGTATGAATTTGAAAATATCGTTTATAGTTTGAAGCCGGGAGAAATAAGTAAACCTTACCGTTCTAAAAAAGGATGGCACATATTTAAAAATGAAGAACAAAGGCCCGCAGTTGGTAAAATAAAAGTTGCACAGATTTTATTTGCCGTTCCCGCTGGCAATAATGTTTTAAGAGATCATGCAAAACAACTATCTGATTCAGTTTATAAAGCAATAAAATCTGGAGCTGACTTTAATGAGCTGGCAAAAAAATACAGTGATGATAAAATGACTTATATGAATGGCGGCATCATGCCGGAATTCGGCGTTGCAAAATATGATGGTGGCTTTGAGAAAGCTGCATTTTCATTAAAAAATGATGGGGATGTTTCAGAACCGTTTCAAACAGAATTTGGTTATCATATTATAAAACGCATCTCACTATCACCAATAGCCGCAGATAAAAATGATGAAGCATTTATATACAGCCTGAAACAGGAAGTTCTCAACGACGGCAGAATTGAAACCGCGAAAGAAAAATTTTTAAAGGAAATTTTTAATAAAACGGGGTATAAAAAAAATAGTTCTCTTAATGAAACCGCGTTGTGGAAAATGACTGACAGTTTCACTTTGGCTAATAAAAAAATTGCAGCCGGAAATATTACCGATAAATCCGTTTTGTTTTCTTTCAATAATAATAACAAGGTAACCGTTGGTGACTGGCTTCAGTATACCAAAAGAAGTAAAGAGAATGTGCAAACGCCTAATACATTATCTTATCCTGAACTGCTAAAAAATTATGCAGGCGTCACCGCAACCGAAAATTATCGTAAACGGCTGCAGGATTTTAATCCTGATTTTAAATACCAGCTAAAGGAATTTAAAGAAGGAAATATGCTTTTTGAAATTATGGAAAGAAATGTATGGTCCAGGGCTTCAGCGGACAGCGCCGGGCTTATAAAATATTATGATCAACATAAAAACAATTACCTGTGGGGGGTGAGTGCAGATGCTGTTTTATATTCATGCGCCAATGCAACCATAGCAAAAAATGCCATGGAGCAAATTCAAAAAGAACGTTCCTGGAAAGATGTAATGAGTGAAAATCCTACACAGATACAGGCAGATTCGGGGCGTTATGAATTAAGCCAGATCCCGGTAATTGAAAGAACAAATTTTACACCCGGCCTTATAACTGCACCCGTAACAAATAATGGTGACGGTACCACCGTTTTTGCACAGATCATTAAATTATATCCTGCGGATCAGCAAAGAAATTTTGAAGACGCGAGAGGATTGGTGATTAACGATTATCAAACATTTCTGGAGCAAAAATGGATAGAGCAATTAAAAAGAAAATATCCCGTTAAGGTGAATGAAAAAGTTTTTCAATCATTG
>JBDTMP010000096.1:0-4677 GCA_039934215.1 Ginsengibacter sp. | reverse complement strand
ATTAAACAATAACAACTTAGCGGAAATTTCGCTATTACTATTTGACGATATTAAACATTTGCCAGCAAGTTGACGAGATGCAGTGAATACTGCACAATTATTAATGCGGTTCTTCTAAATTAAATGATTTTTTTATCAGTTTAAAAAAATTGCTAAATAAAAATTGTGGGCTAAAAACTTAAGGTAATTTTGCCAGTTAAAGGTTTTTTCGTAAACACGTTAGTTATATGAAAAATATTCTCCTGGTAGATGACCATGCGATAATAAGGGCAGGATTGAAAATATATATTGAAACAATTATTCCTTTTTCAATAATTGAAGAGGCATCCAATGGCGATGTTGCCTTTGAGAAAATTAAGAAAAAAGATTATGACCTGCTTATCCTGGATGTGAATATGCCGGGGACTGATTCATTCGGATTGATTAGTAACATTATGGCAGTAAAACCCAATTCAAAAATTTTAATGATCAGCATGAATGCAGAAGAAATTTATGCAAAAAAATATTTAAGGCTTGGGGCCAAAGGATACATAGGTAAAGATGCCCCTGAAGATGAGATAAAAGCAGCCATTGATACGGTTCTAAACAATAAAAGATATCTTAGTTTATCGCTAAGCCAGGCGCTTACTGAAGAAGCGCTTGGAAATAAATCTTCCAATCCGTTTGACAGTTTATCTCCACAGGAATTTAAGATAATTCAGTTTTTAATAAGAGGAGAATCCGTGAGTGAAATAAGTCAAAAATTGAATCTTCACACGTCAACAATAGGTACCCATAAAGCGAGAATTTTTAAAAAGCTCAATTGTAAAAATATTGTGGATTTAAATGAACTGGCAAAGATTTATCACGTGATTCAGCCCGGTTCTTTATAGAAAATTTTCTACAATGCTTTAAGCCATTTTCTAACTTGCACGTCTTTTAAAAATCTGAACTTTAAACTATATCTATGATGGCCTTTGCCAATATCTATGAACGTCCTATAAAAGGAGATCTCCTTTTGGAATATCCCCGCAACAACATTAAGATCCGACCTATGAAAATTTTTTTTCTTAAAAAGAACTCTAATTGATTTTCGTAGTTTTCGAGATTTGATATTTCCGCTTTATTATCCATGTCAAAATAGAACACGCCGGGACTTTCTAATTCATATCGTTATACTTTGAAATACAGTGAACTTGCTATACCGGGTATTAATCATCTCTTTCGGGGTTGTCCTTATTTCTTTTAAACAATGAAAATTCACTGTTACCGAATTTATAACTAAATGAAACGCGAAACCGTCTTACACTGCGGCGACTGTAAGATTCCTGGTAAAACGTTTCAGTATCATAAATTACTCCATAGCGATGCGTGTTGAAAATATCGTTAATGCTGAATGTTATGGATCCTTTATCATTTTTAAATAAATCCTTGCGCAAGGCAAAATCAGAATCAAATTGCTCCAGTCTCTTTCCCTGTGGTATTACGCGGGGCGACTCATATTCACCGGTAACCTGGAAACTTAATTTATTAAAGAGTGATGGGGTTTTTGTTTCTATTTTATAATTGGCAGTAAATTTCGTACTCCAGTTTACACCTTCATTGCTTATATTTTGCTGAGTTGCATTCGCTTTCACTTTTCTATATCCAATACTTACCGATGGAGTAACATCAAAATTCTTACTAAATTTTTGTTGCAGCGTAAGTTCGATTCCCATCCTGTTGGTGCTTTGTGCATTAATAAAAGTATTTAAGATAGCATTAGGATCTACAGCCGCATTATTTAATTGCTGAAACTGCGCCGCGGTGATGGTGTCACTAAAGCGGGTAATGTCCTGCTGAGTATTGCGGTAATATAAAACTCCAAGAAAATTGCTTCTGTTTTTAAAAGTCTTGCTATAATTAAATTCCATCGAGTTAGTAAACTCCGGTTTTAACTCAGGATTTCCCTGTTGTATATTCAGAGGATCGTTAATGTCTATAAATGGATTCAATTGCCAGAAATTTGGCCGGCGCACCCTTCGTGAATAATTGAGTTGAATTTCTTCATCGTCATTTAATTTTTTCGAAAGGTAAAGGCTTGGAAATAATGCATCCCATATATTTTTAAGTTGATCTGGATATTCGTAGCCAAATGTTCTTGCGCTATCTATAAGTGTTCCTGTAAATTTTGAATATTCCGCTCGCAAGCCGGCCTGGTATCCAATGCTTTCAATTTTACCCGTGTAGGTAAAATAACCTGCATGTACCATCTCCTGATATTTATAACTATTGCTAAGAGGTAATTTTATTTCTGCGCCATTAAGAAGCGCGAATGAATTGAAATAGCTTGTAAAGTTATTTATGTAACTGCGCAAACCCGTCTCTATTTTATTTTCATTTTTAAGAGGACTTACAAAATCAATTTTTGTGGTGACCTGGTTATTATTATTAGCACCATTATTTCGCACAACATTTGGATCACTGTATAACGAGCCATCGGTTAAGTAAAACGTATTCAAAATGTTCGAATGGTCACTTACATCGCCGTAGTTAATATCTAAGCTACCGTTGATTTCTTTTCCTTCTTTTGGAAACTTATGGGTATAGTTAGCCTGGCTGCTATACCGGTTGAATTGAAACCGGCTATCAGAAGTTCTATCCCCATATCTTTCCTTTAATTTATTACTATTCAAATACTCCTGGGTTTGTATTTCACTATTGGCAAACCGGCCCTGCACTATGCCCTGCGATACGGTTAATGTATTTCGGTTGTCAATAAAATAATCAAGGCCGAATCTTACCGAAGTAAATTTTCTGCGGCGCTTATTTGTCGAGTATTGATTGAAATAATTTTCAATAATTCCATTATTTCTGTTTTGCCTGAAACTTTTACTATCAGATTCACCGTCCGATTGATTATAATTTCCGCTCGCAAAAAAATTCAATTTACCCTGGCGCATATTTATATTAGCATTGCCGGAAAGAATCCCTTGTGTGCCTGCTGCAGCAGATAACAGGCCATTTAACCCAGTACGCTTATTCTTCTTAAGAATAATATTAATGATTCCCCCGGTGCTCGCCGCATCATATTTCGCTGAGGGATTTGTAATAAGTTCTATCCGATCAATGTTATCAGAAGGGATCTGGTCAAGCGTTAAGATAGTTGGCCTCCCATCTATAAAAATAGTTGGAGAAGAATTTCGCAATTCAATGTTTCCGTCGACGTCAACTGACACTGAAGGAATATTTTTCATTATATCAATCGCAGTGCCTCCCTTAGAAGTGAGGCTTTTATCTACATCATATATTTTTTTATCAATGCCCATTTGCAAAGCCGGCTTGTCGAGTACAATCGTAACCGCATCCAATTTTTGTACCTGCCGGGCCATAATAATGTTTCCTAAATCTTTCACCTGACCATTTGCGACTGCACCATTTCCACTTGTACCAAAAGAAATAAAATCGGTATGAACACCAAAGCCTACAGCAGATACTATCACTTGTAAACTATCAAACCGTTGAATATTTTCAAAGTTGAAATCACCGTTAGGCCTGGTTAACATAGCTGCAATTACAGAATCTGTTATTTGTTTGTTTACAGCATCTTTTACTTTCCTGATTAATTGTACCGAGGCAGATTCAATTGGTTTCTTTTCCAAATCAAGCACTTTGCCGTAAACCTTGTTCCTCGTATTCAGAAGTATAGTTGAATTATCATTTTCCGGAATAGGTTCTTTGTCGATCTGGCCCCAGGAGTTAGATGCAGAAAAAATTGTGATGATTATTAGTAAAATATATTTCATTGATTTTGTATTTATCACTGCTTTGCAATGACGATAGAAATTGTGTTTATCCGGGAGGTTAGCCTTTTTCAAATTATGTAACCAGGAAGCGCAAATTTACTAAATGATTACCATTGAGATTGGACGTTGCGCAATTGTAACGTCATTTTATAAAATGATATGAGACCGAATTATTTGTGTTTAGACGCTTACATATTACATGGAAATTTTAATTAAACTAACAAATACAGTTCCAACACTACAAAAGATATTAATCGCATTACGCACAGTTTAGCATTGATAAATTATTTTTGTTATTTCTATGAATATTATGAATAAGAGCCAATCAAAAATTGATATAGTAAATTCTATTTTAGAGGATTGTATTATTGCCTTTCCGGTATCATCATTTATTATTAGCATTTACAAACAATATATGCAACGGGGCAGCCTTAGTAAAAAGCAGCTACAAGGCTTATACAGTAAAGCATCCAAAATAGAAGACATGTTACCTGGGAAGCTTGGTACATTAGAAGCCATAATAAAAAAAATGCCCACAAGGTATAAATCAGAATTACCTGAAAATGCGCCCATGTTTGAAAAGGATAAAATTGCTGGAGAAATGATAGAAGAAATCCTTGCAAAATATCCCCATCATAAAAGAGTATTGTACCTGAAAGCGAAGTACGACCACAATGAAGTTTTATCCACTTCAGAAAATGCTGAACTAAAAAAGTTCATTCAATTACTTATAAAAAAGTAACGCTGATATTTCCTCCGGTAAATATTCATAAACAATCAACGCAAACGGTAATCGAATATTTATTCCATTAGAAAATGACAAAAATTAAATGAGAGATAAGGTACAAAATTATATCAAAAAAAAGCCGGCACTCACCGGCTTAAAATTTAATCAACATATATTATAGAAAGG
>JBDTMP010000095.1:0-2589 GCA_039934215.1 Ginsengibacter sp. | reverse complement strand
ACCAAAATGGTAAATAAAAATGAACTGAGCGTGAGTATAAATCCCAAAATAAAAAAGGTGGGCGGATTGTCTGTAAAACTTATACCGTTCCTGTGGAAGCGTTCGAAATACCAAGTATGAAAGCCAATCCAGCTGGCGAGGAAAATAAACGCGTACAAAAGAAAACGGCTGCTTGAGACAAACCTTGCCGCTTTGTCAACCAGCCTGCGGAAAGAAGCGGGCTGCTCATGTGGGATGGAAGTGCCGGTGATATGTTCCCGCAACTTTACGGTATTGGTGCGCAGCCTGTCAACAATTATCGCAAGCAAGGTGCGGGAAAACTGTGGATGCTTGTCGAGGTAATTATAAAAGGTGGCACGGCTGATGGTAAGCACGGTTGTTTCGTTTATGGTGCGTACAGTGGCGGTATGTGGTCCGCCGTCGAGCAATGACAATTCCCCAAAAAAAGTTCCTTCACCCTGCTCACCCAGCGTCGTTTCTTTACCATCTGTATCGGCATAGCTGATGCGTACTGCTCCTTTTTCAATCACATAAAATTTGTCGCCGGGTTCATCCATCCATAATATAACGGTATTGGCCTCGTACTTTTCTGTTCTGAGGCGCTTTAGCAGATCGTTTAATTCTTCCGGATCGAGAGTTGCGAATAGCGAAATTTCCCTGAGCTTTTCCGGCGTCATAATTTCTTTTTAAAGGACGTTGAGTGTAGTAAAATATGTAATTAATAAAGGTAAGGATTCGGTTGACGAAACAGGATAATTGACGGCCTTTCGGTAAAAGAGATGTTGTTAGAAATATTGCATTGGTTTTTGGAATTTTTTGTATTGCGGCCTTTAATAGTGGTACGTCGTAAAAAGGCTAAAGTATTACCAGCTACCGGTTTCTTTTGTAAGACTAATTTTAAAATAGCTGGTCATAAAAACAAAACACCTTACTGATTTTGTTTCAAAGAAAAAGCCCCTGTAGCGGGGCTTTTTCAATAAAATATATTCCTATTATTTCGCTGCTCTTTTGTATTGTTCAAGCCAGGTAATTTTTCCATCTTTTACGAGGTTAATATCATGGTAGTAACCGGAATCAGCTTTCCCGTTTTTATAGGTATCTATTTCCTTATACCAGGTTACCACAAACCCTGCTTTCTTATCGGTAGCATACATTTTTTGCCAGGCTTGCATATCAATCGATATGGAGCTCAGGCTGTCCCGGTAAGTAGTCCATATCTTCATAATACCGGCATTGGGAAGATTGAAGTGGGCGCCGTCTTGCCTGTCCCACACCAAAGAATCGCCATAAGCTTTGGCCACATTAGCCATGTTGCCATCGGCCCAGTCTTTGTAGCTCACCAGCACCATTTTAAGATCGGCATCTGATACATCGGTGTTGAAGGTGCTGGAAAAGGAAGCTGTGAAAGGCAGGTCCACCGCAGGTGTGTTTGTGTCCATAGCCACAGTTGAGTCTTTGGTAACCGACGATGTGTCTGTAGTCTTGTCTTTATCACTGTTACATGATAATAAAAATGCTCCTACGCTGAAGCAAAAAAGAAGTTTCTTCATACTTTTTATTTTATAATTTGAAAGAAATGAAGGCTAACCGGCGGGAATCAAACGGGAATGGATTATAATAGAAAGGTAGACAAAGCCAACGGATTTGGAAATTGTTTTTTGCTGCGGTTGCTGAAAATAAAATACTACAGTACAAAATCTCATCTCATGGATGGGCGAGCATTACGAGATGATAGCACGCTGGCGCAGTTACCCTTTGCGGCGCTTGTTGCCATCAATTACTATTTATAAAACCGTATTAATGGTTTCACATTTCTTTGGAGTTGCGTTTCTGACAATATCAATTTATATAGCTCTCCTGTTTATATTGTTATTACCAGCGGCGTGTATAATGCCACCTGATATTTACAAATTTTTTCCTTTTCTTTTGCCTGAACAAAAAGAAACAAAAGTTCAAGGATAACCCAATCGCTCCGCGTGTTTCTCCTGCCTGCGCCACCGGAGCCCGGTGACGAGTGGCGGCCCCTTTGAAAAGCTATCACCTCTCTGATTTATTTCGCAATGCATTACCTTTCGGCAGAGAAAAGTGAATATCTAATTGATCAATGATAATGATGGTCACCCCTGTCCTGCACAGCACAAAGGCGCGGAGAGGAGACACGGCAAAGGAAAAATAAAAAAGGAAATATTATGAATGATACAAACCTGAATAAAGAAAATGCGGTTGCATTTTATGATCTCATGTTTAACAAGTGTGAGCCTGAAAAAGCAATAGAGATGTACGTGGGAGATATTTACATACAACATAATCCACACGTGGGAAACGGCAAACAACCATTTATTGACTATTTTAAACGTATGGCTGATGAGTACCCCGGCAAACAAGTGCAGTTTAAAAAAGTGATAGCAGAAAACAGTTTCGTAGTACTACACTGTTATCAACACTGGCCCAGCGATAAAGACTATGCGGGCATTGATATTTTTAGATTTGATGATGATGGAAAAATTGTTGAACATTGGGATGTATTGCAGGAAATACCCGACAAATCGCTTCATGAAAACAGTATGTTTTAGAGGCTATCATTATCAA
>JBDTMP010000094.1:0-8123 GCA_039934215.1 Ginsengibacter sp. | reverse complement strand
AGCAGACAGCTTTGGCCCGCCTTGCCAAACTGAAAAGCTTTGGAAGAAATGTAATCATGTACACTGACGATTCCATAACCTATAAAGTCGCCCATCCTTTTACACTGCCTTTATCCGATACAACGAAAATTCTCGACTCGCTCAACAAATATTATTATACGGGAAAAGCATTTATTGAGGTACGTTAGGTTGTTCAAGATTGCCAAGCAATTCCAGGCCGCCGACGGGTAGTCAGAAATTTCAGAATCAAACCTCCGTAAAATGTATGCAGCTTTATATTGAGTGGGATGTAATAACTTAATGTAACAGCCAGGCTTAGCCGCTTACAATTTTAATAGAATACGTTATAGCTTTTCAATGTAAATTCATCAATTAATTCCATTACTTTCACTCCCTCCGTGGCGCTGCAGGGGTTGTCGCTTTCATTTAAAAAAAAGGCTACCACTTTTTCAATCATTGGCTGCTGCACGTGCTCCAGTTTTTCAAATGCAATGGTTTCCGTATGGGCATCTTTTGTAAGGAATATTGCCTGGTGATCAAAAACAGCAAAACTTATTTTTCCATGGGTGCCGGTAATTTCGCAAAAATCTTTTCCATTATTTTCACCAAGAGTGAAGCACCAGGCGCCGTTAAACATAACCCCGCTCTTAAATAAAATATTTCCCGCTACCACATCATCCGCATTATATAAATGCGCCTGGTTAGCTGCGATACCCGATGCGCTTTGTACGTCCCCGAAAAAATAAACCATGAGATCAAGCTGGTGAGGGGCCAGATCGTTGAACAAGCCACCACCGGCAATTGCAGTATTTACCCGCCATTCAACCCTTTCATTGGAAAGGTCCCGTTCTGTCAGGGACCTTTTAAAGCAGGAAAGATTAACGATTCTTACATCGCCAATTTCTTTTTCATCAAGCAGCGCTTTAATTTTTTTAAAAAGCGGCTGTGCACGTCTGTAATGCGCCACCACTAATTTTTGATTGTATTCATTTGCAACCTGCATCATATTTTTTGCGGATGAAGAATTTAAGGACATTGGCTTTTCAACGTACACAGGCTTTCCTGCTTTTATCGCGGCTATTGTATATTCTTCATGCGACGAGGGTGGCGTTGCAATGTATATTGCATTCACTTCAGGATCGTCAATTAACTGGCCGGCATCAGCATACCATTTTGGAACATTATGCCTTTGTGCATAATCTTTCGCTTTTGCGGCGTCTCTTCGCATGACCGCGACAAGCGCTGAATTTTTTACTTTATTGAATGCAGGGCCACTTTTCAATTCGGTAACATCGCCACAACCAATAATGCCCCAGTTAATTTTATCCATAATTAATTCTATAAAATATCCTGTAATACTTTAAACTGTAATAATCCTTAAACTGCTCTTATTAAATCCGTTACAACTCGATTATCATTCCTTCAACGGCCAGATCATATTTAAATGAATAGTTGCATTTTTCTTCGAAGCAACGAAATATTTCCCTGATCTGGGCATCATCGTGCGCAGGATCGTAGTGAGAAAATAATAAATGTTTCACCTTTGTTAGCCATGCAAATTGCGCCGCGTCTTCGATTGAGGAATGTCCCCATCCTTTTCTATGTTTATATTCCTCAGCCGTGTATTGTGCATCATGCAAAAGCAGGTCAGCATTATATGCAAGACTGCCACCTGAAACCCACCTGACATCTTTTATCATACCCGACTTACCCAATGCGGGTTCATGGTCCGGAATATATGCGAATACTTTTTGCCCGCTACTAATGCGATACCCTACCGTAGGGCCCGCATGAATAACAAAGGCGGACTGAATAGAAAACGGACCGATGTCAAAAAAACTGTTTTCTGTTTCATGCAAAGTAAGCGTGCAGGGAAGGTCCCGGAAATGCACTGGAAATAACGGCGGGGAAAAATAGCGCCCAAGGCGTGAGCGCAGGGATTGAGTACTGCTTGCCGGCCCCCAGATATGAACATCCATAGAAGGATCAAAAAGAGGTTTAAAGAATCCCAGCCCCTGGATGTGATCGAGATGTAAATGGGTCAGTAAAATATCGATTCTTTTATTTCCAAAATTATTTTCAGGAAGCTGCTGTATGCCGCTGCCGGCATCAAGCACAAGGCGGCAGTCATCCTTGGAGATTTCAATGCAGGACGTATTGCCTCCAAAATAAATTGTTTGTGGGCCTGATGTTGGTATCGAACCACGCACGCCGCAAATTGTAATTTTCATTATTCTTTCGGTGTCCAGAAAATAGCAACAGCTCCCAAAAATTTGCCTGTCCGGCCAATAATAGGATATGAGGTTAAAGAAATTTTTTCAGCTTTCCCTTTCAGACTTTCAATCAAAAACGTTTTATGGTAAGGTAAACAGTCCTTCAAAGTTTTTACAAGTGGAAGTTCTTCGGGAGGCATTACCTGTCCATCCATATTCAAGGGCTTATAAATGGTTGACCAAACCTCAACAGGCATTTCCCCTGTTTCATCAAACCGCTTTCCTAAAATTTCTTCAGCGGGTTCATTATAAAAAAGAAGATTTCCCATAGTATCAGTAATAAATACAGGTATGGAAAGACAATCGGCTAATTGGCGATTGAGAATTATTTCTATTTCATATGAATCCATAAAAAGAATTATTGCTTGCTAACCGCCTTTAAATGTAAGAAAAATTAAAAGTGAAACAAACAGGTAAAAATAAAGTAAAGAAAGGAGCGAACCCCCTTTGCAAAGAAATTTATTTCGTTCCGCGTTTTCTATATAATAATAAATGCATTTTCTATGAAATGTAAAAGGTAATTATTACATTTATGGCCTCATAGAATACTGTACTTTTTACTTCAATCACAGTATTATATAGCCGTCCAACATTTCATCCGACAAGACCCGGTTTTTTTAACCCCTGCATTTTAGTCACCAAATAAAATTTATCGGATGATAAAAAAAATTACTTGTTTGCCGGTTATCCTGCTCATCATCATATTTAATATAAGCAGTAAATCTATTGCGCAAAATTCGTTGCTTGTTAATTTTGGAACGGGTTCCTGTAGCGGCTCCGGCGTTCCGGCATTTTCTTTTATAAAAGATCCGCTGGGTGTTTCGCCCTCGCCATTAATCACCTGCGACCTGGCCAATCAACTCCCGGATATCTTCGCAGTATTCATTGCCTATAATCCGAAGAATAATAAAATATATGTGGCTGACATAAGAAGTGGTATTGATACCAAAATATGGATGCTCGATTTGGGCCTGCCTGCGAATATTTACTGTCCTGGCGTTATTAATACGGCGCCTGATTATTCGTACAGCTATATCTCTAATAATTTTGAGTTTGATAATAATGGCGACCTCTGGTCTTTTTCAAATTACGATCTCACCACCGGGCAATGCAATATGGATAAGTTTGACGTAAATACCGGAACCGTTATCAATACAAGACTGGTAGAATTTCCGGCAGGCAATTTTCCTACAACTATTTCAAGTGGAGATGTAACTATTCTACCAAATGGTCGCATGTTTGCAACTCTTGGAAGCAGTCCTTCGAGATTGTATGAAATTACAAATTACAGTAGTACGACCACGAATGCCTCAGCAACATTTTTAACCACCTTGCCACAAAATTGCTATGGCATAGCGTACCTCAACGGGCAACTTGAACTTACGGGCTCTGACTTTAACGGAAGTTGCTATTACTATGAATATGATATCACCACTAACGTTTTAGGGACGGCCACAAATTTCCAGAATGGACAATTGCCTATTGACAATACCAGCATCACTCCATCACTGGGTGTGACTAACCAATTGCTGAACGCCAAAAAAGTAAACAACAATACGGCCGATCTTACCTATGAAATTTATGCGAAAAACTTAGGCAACGTCGCCCTTAACAATATTAATATTACTGATGACCTATCCACTGTTTTTGGGGCGGGAAATATATCCAATGTTTCCCTCTCGTTTGTACCCGGTGGTAATGCAGCGGGATTGGTTTTAAATCCTTCCTACAATGGAACTACAAATGCAGATTTTTTAATTGCCGGGCAAAACATCGCTAACCAGATTGCCGCGAATGTAGATTATTTTTTAAAAGTTCGGGTAAGCTTACGGGTTACTAATCTTAATATCACTGGAAATTATCTAAGTTCAGCCATTGGAAGTGCAACAATCGGCAGCGCGGGCACGCAAAGCTTTATAAACGTAGCAGACTCTTCTAATAACGGTGATGAGAGCGTTACTGATCCAAATAACAATGGCAATGCGGGAGAACCGGGAGAAAATATTCCTACACCTTTCAACTTTGCTACCTTGCCTGTAAAGTTTATCAGCATCGATGCATCTCTTGTTGATAAAACTTCTGCACTACTAAAATGGATCGTGGCAACGCCAACAGTCAACTCAGATAAATTTGAAATAGAATACAGTGCAGATGGACAAAAATGGAATACTATTGGGACTGTAAATATCAGCAATACTAACCAGGGCGGCTACCAGTTTCTACATACCGATGCACCGGGAGGAAACCTATATTACCGAATTAAAGAAATTGATATTGATGGGGCCTACGTATATAGCAACATTGTTGCTATTCATAATAAAAATGCTGCCGGCAATTACTTTGTTTTCCCGAATCCGGCAAATAATTTTATAACTATTACCTTTCCAGGAAACCCTGCGGGTAAAACAAAAGCAATTTTATATGATGCTGTAGGAAAGCAGTTGATCTCTTTAAGAATGACGGCCTCCATACAACAAATTAACACCACTATTTTCCCCAACGGTGCTTATGTTTTAAAAATTGAAGGTGATGGAATTACAGTAACACAGAAGATTTTGATAATGCACAAGTAGGGATTTAAAATTGTTTAAATTCATTGGAGCATTTTGTATCTTTAAAAGCGAGACTTCCGATATTGACTCAATACCATGCTGCGTAAATTCTTATATAGAACCTTTATAATTCTAACAATTTACATACAGGTTTCAGGCTTTTTTGGATGCATGAAGGAATATAGTTACGAAGGGGGACCATTGATTGATACAATACCGGCCCCTACACATGATACCACAGTAAAGCCTGGCACCACTTTTCCTTTTTGCGCCGGGTGCAGCAGCGTAAACACTTCTACAGTTTTATTCTGGAGTTTTAAATACGACACTTCACTCTTGTGTGGCTCTATTACAAATTCAGTTATTACTCCGGCGAGAAGTGGTTTTACTTTTTTCGGGCCATCTACCTGCTCATCCGATACTGGTTTAGTTATGACGGTATTTCTGGATACCGATTCATTGAATAGGGACAGGCTTCACATCACATCAAATAACGCATCCCTGGAATATTATGATAACACGGTGTCTTCCGATATTTTCATTTCAAATCATCATTCCATCTCATTTACAATCGACAGCTACGTGCATAATACCGGTATCGCAACGGGAACTTTTAATGGGTTGGTTAAAACAAAAGACAGCTCACTCATTGTAATCACAGATGGAAAATTTACCATCCAGTTTAAATAAACATCGGGACGGCGCACAATCAACTTGAAAAGAATACACCCGACTTTTTTTGATATAAACAGGAATGCAAAGACATATTTACATGCCGATTTCGGAGATAATATTGTGTAATATGGCGTAACGGGTAAGCTCGGAATTGGTAGATAAATTAAGTTTTTCCATAACCCTGCTTCGATAGGTACTCACGGTTGTAAGTGCCAGTGAAAGCAAATCGGCAACCTGGCCGGTTGTTTTTCCCAATGCAAGTAATTTAAAAATTTCAAATTCCCTGTTGCTAAGTAATTCATGAGGGTTTTTATCAATGTTGGGAGCCATTAATAATTTTTCCGCTATCTCCGGTGTTATATATTTTCTTCCTAACAGAATACGTTGTATAGCGGTGATCAATTCGTAAGGCGCGGCATTTTTATTCATATATCCTGATGCGCCGGCTTTTAAAACTCTTACCGCATATAGATCTTCTGCGAAAATGCTTAGTATCAAAACAGGTATCTCAGGTTTTATCTGTTTAATTTGCTCCAGTGCCTGCAGGCCATTTATGCCTGGCATATCGAGGTCAGAAATTATAAGATCCCAATCATTCTTTAATACTTCTTTGATTAAGGATTCCCCATTGCTAACTTCCTTAATTTCCGCGTCAGGGTATTCGTCCTGCAGAATTTGAATAAGACCCAACCGGATAATACTATGATCATCGGCCAAAAGTATTCGTATCATTGCACGCAAGCATTTAATTATTTTGAGACGAAATATATGGCAGTCGCAGGGCTATTTTAGTTCCCGCTCCAGGGGAGGAAATTAATTCAAATTCTCCACCCAATGAAAGAACTCTTTCTTTCATTCCCAGTATGCCAAATGATTTGTTGTATTGAACCAAAGAGACATTAAATCCAATACCATCATCTTCAACAATGGCTGTAACCGTATCATCTTGAATTTGCAACGATACAGAAACATTACTGGCTTTGGAATGGCGCGTTATATTAGTAAATGCTTCCTGGCATAGCCTGAAAATACAATTACCTATCGGTTCCGTGGCGTTGATTCCTTTTTCTGGAAATGAGTAGTGAACAGGAATTCCTGAAATCTCACTAAATTTTTTACCCAGCAACTCGATTGCGCCAGGCAAATTATGATCGTCTAAAATACCTGATCTCAATTCACTCAATATTCTTCTTATCGATTTGTTGCTGCCATCGAGGAGATCAATAATATTTTTTAATTTATCTTTTACTGGTTTTATCTCCGGGCCTATTTTTTTATCAATCCAGGCCACATCCATTTTTATAGCGGTGAGTTGCTGGCCAAGCTCATCGTGTATTTCGCGGCCAATTCTTTTTCTTTCTCCTTCTCTTATCGTTTGCAGGTGAAGGGCAAGCTGTCGCAATTGTTCCGATGTCTGTTTTATTTTTTCCTGTGCTTCTACCCTGGCTGAAATATCAATCCCCACTCCCATCAGGCAGGTTACCCCTTCATAATCGATTGCAATCCCCGTAAAATAATAAGGTACTTTTTCTTTTGTCTTAGTATAAAAATTAGCCTCGACATTTTCTTCACCATAAAGAAATGTATTCCCGATTTTTTGAGTAATTACAGCCTTTTCGTTTCCATAAAAAAAATCAATAGGATGCATATTCTTTATCTCTTCGGTGCTGTATTTTGTTATTTTTTCAAAATTTTTATTCCATCTTAAAAACCTGCCTTCTTTGGTATAGAGATAAAATGCGCCCGGCAAACTGTTAATGATGGAATCTAAAAGTTGCTTTTCTTTAAGAATTTCGTTCTCGCTTTTTTTTCTTTCGGTAATGTCTTGTGTAATACCCATAAGCATTAGAGGCTTTCCATTCTTATTTGTGATTACATTCCCAAGTGAATAAAAAATACAGATATTTCCGTGATCTTTTATAAACCGAAATTCAATATTTAGTTGGCTTTTATCTTCGATTACTGAACGATGTGCTTCAAGAAGTAATTCTCTGTCATCAGCGTGCACATGTTGGATATAAGAATTTAAATCCAGTGACGTGCCATTATTTTGAATATCAAAAAGGCGATACATTTCATCTGACCAATAGCCTGGTTCCTCACACAAACTAAGTTCCCAATATCCAATGTGAGCAATTTGCTGAGACAGGCTCAATTGCGTGTTTGATCTTTTTATTTTTTCTTCCGTTATTTTAAATTGTGTAATATCTGTGATAGTGCCTATATAGCCAACCACCTCGTTCGTTGAATTTATTTCAGGAACAGCTTGCCCCATCACCCAGGCTATAGAACCATCGCGTCGCACAAAACGATATTCTGACGCGGAAAGCATAAGCTTTTTTGTCGCTGTCTCCCACCCGGCCATTAATTTTTCTCTATCATCTTCATGAACAACTGTGAGCCACCCGTTTCCAAGAGCCTCGGCGTACGACAAGCCTGATATCTGGCACCAACGGGGGTTCACATAGGTGGTATATCCTGTCTCATCGGTGTGAAAAATTCCGACAGGGGACATTTCAGCAAGGGTTTCATAATGCCGGCTGCTATCCACAATAGCCTGTTCTGCTTTTTTTCGCAAAGCTTCCTTTTCAAAAACATCCAATGCAAAACTAATATCACCGGC
>JBDTMP010000093.1:0-6865 GCA_039934215.1 Ginsengibacter sp. | reverse complement strand
TAAAAGACACATTCAAATTGTTTTGGCTAAAGCCCTTATAATTTTATTCATAATCCACGACCTGAAGGTCTTGGCAATTAAAAGTGCTGTCTATATTTATAATTTTTTTATAAAAGGAAATTTTTATAAAAGCATTATCCTGTTTTTTATCAAATACGTTATAAAAGAAATTCATCACTTTGCATTATGCAAATTTTTCCTGATGGTTTGGAATTACAACCGTAAACGTTGTTCCTTCTGTTAATCGTGACTCTATCTTTATTGTACCGCCTAATTTTTCCACGGCCTCGTGCACAATATATAGCCCCAGTCCTGAACCTTTAATGTTATTATCACCCTGGTAAAACATGGTGAAGATGTGTTCAAGACTATCTTCATGAATTCCGGCGCCATTATCAATTACCTGTATCTCCGCCTCTTTGGGGCCTGCATTAATAATAACTTCTAAATAAGAATTGTCTTTATGTTTATCGTGATATTTTACCCCATTCGATATAAGATTATAGAGTATCATATTCAGTCTTGATTTATCAGTCTTGAATGTGCCATCCTGCTTTATCTCGGCGATTCGCTCAATGTGTGCTGAATTATCAGAGAACTGGTGATCGTGAAGAGCGTTGTTCGTAAGCTCTGTAAAATCTATTGGTTCAAATTTCAGACTGGTTCTTTTATTCCTGGAAAAATCAAGTATGTCAGTGATGAGAATATTCAGCCTGTGAAGTGTGCGGCGCTGCATGTCGAGATAGCCATTTCTTTTTGCTTCATCTTTTTCATTTTTAATAATGTGTACCAGGGCTACCACCGAAGTCAAGGGCGAACGGAGATCGTGTGACGTTCTTGATACCAATATATCAAGCTCCGCGTTAAGCTTTTTAAGCTGATCATTTGCTTCGTTGATATCAATGTTTTTTTGCTTCAATTCAATGTTGATAGCTTCGAGCTGATTATTTGATATTTCCAGGTTTGTAAATGCGCTGAAAAATTGCCGGGATAAAGCGATTGCCTGTGATATGATAAGGATGAACAAACCAACATAAACAAGATTCGTGCTTTGAATAATCAAAGTGTTGTATAGAATATCATTGATGAAGGTGATAAATATGACAATAAACCCCACCAAAAAATAAATGCTGCCGGGCCTTTTATTTTTTACCGCTTTTACATAAACATATAAACCGAAAATAGCTGACGCGAGCATCACTATCTCGAATGGTCTTAAGGCATACCTGAAAATATAAGGTGAAGCAAAAATAGCTAACAGCACGAACGGCGTGCTGGCAAGCAAAATGGCATACAGTATTTTCCTGGGAAACTCTTTAGGAAAAAGTTCATAAGAAAACAAAGAAAGCACCGGAACGGTCAGGTACAAAGTTGTAAACTCTATATGTTTAATTAATCGCCAGCTCCAATCGGTGACGTACAATATTGCCAGCTCATCAGTCATCAGAGGCCGTATTGCCATCAACAAACAAAACAGGCTAAAGTATAAGGAAGCCAGTCTTTTATTAAAATAAAAAAATATCACAAGGAAAAAAATTCCTATCAAAAAAAAACTGCCGGCGATAAAAAAATCGATACCAATATTTCTGATCCAAAATGATTGCACCTGTTCGTGCTCTCCGAGTTTTATATAATCCCATAAGCCACCGGTGCTATAATTATAATTAGAAACTTGTATAACAAGATTTAACTCATCATTTACGGGTTCCACAGGTACTATTGAAGGTATATATTCCGGAGTTACGGTTTCTTTTGAGGTTCCTACTTTTCCGATTTGTAAAAGTTCTTTACTATTTACAAATAATTTATAAGTGGATGATACCGTCAAAAATTTAAGATCAAGATGCGAACTGCCAGGCGGGCATAATATTTTTAACCTGTAAGTAGCAAAGCCAAAGGCTGGCTTAAAGAAGCCTACCCCCGGAACATTTGAATTCCAAAAGCCTGGTACATTAACAAAAGTGGGCAGGGTATTAAGCGGTGTATCTTGTGTGGGGTCATAAAGTTTATGCCAGTAAAATTCCCATTCACCATTGAGGTCCGCGATGCCATCGGTTTCCCAATCCCATTTGCTTAAATCTAACACACCCTTTTTAGAAAGAGTATTTGACTGGCATTGACATGCCATAGCATAAAAAAAGGGGACAGCAAACAGCAACAGGCACTTTAGAACCTTTAGACGGATTGGAGGCGCTTGAAAATCTTTTGGGGGCGTCATAAAATCTTTTTTCAAATTGCGGATGGTTCTGAATTATCCGGTTTGAAATTGCTTTAAAAAGGCAACTGCAGGTGGGATTATTCATAGTCATTTGCTGGAACCGTGACTAAATTATAAATAATAGTCGATTATTTCCAATCTGAAATGTTCAGGATTACCTTTATAACTGATTACAGTCCGTAAAATCTTATATCGCTTCCTTGTTTGTTGTTTTAATAAATACCTGTAAAATATACCCCAATGCAATTACAAGCAAAGCGCCTATCACATTCAGCCATAAAAATGAAATAATATTTGCATTGTAAATCGCGATGACAAAAACTTCAGCAATTACGGCAGCATAAAATAATGCGTTGGCCTTTATTTTTTTAAACCAAAACGCCACCAAAAAAATCCCAAGGATCACACCATAAAATAATGATCCAAGAATATTCACAGTTTCGATAAGACTGTTGCCAAGATTGCTTGCAAACTCAGCAACCGCGATGCAAAAAATTCCCCAGGCAAATGTGTACAATTTTGAAATGCGGTAATCCATTTGCTGCGTAAGATCTTTTTTAAAAAATCTTTTATGAATATCAACAACCGTGCAGGATGCCAATGCATTCAATGCAGCTGCGATGCTTCCCCACGCCGCAAGAAAAATAACGGCTATCAATAAACCAACAAGACCCTTAGGCAGGTAATCAATAACGAAACGCAGAAAAATAAAATTAGTATCATTGATTTCTTCCGCCGGCAACGCTGATGCCAGCACACTTTTATATTCCGAGTTGATTTGATTTTTTTGCACAACGTCATCCGGCTGTATTTCCGCATACTTTATTTCCAATGCAATTAGTGAATTTTTGTACGGAGTTTCTTTGGCCCTCGTTACCTGGTTTTCATTAAAATAAATGGGCGCTTTGTGAAACTGGTAAAAGGAAAATACCAAAACCCCCAGCATAAGGATTAGAAATTGCATGGGCACTTTTACAAGCCCGTTTATAAGCAAACCTATTTTACTCTGGCGGTTATTCTGCGCCGTTAGATAACGGCCTACCTGGCTTTGATCGGTTCCGAAATAAGAAAGCGCCAGGAAAGAACCCCCGATAATTCCGCTCCATATATTGTACTTATCTTTCCAGTCAAAACCCTGTGCAGTTTGCCCAGATGTGATCACATTCATCTTCCCGCTTTTACCTCCTATTTGTAAAGCATCGATAAAGCCGACATTCTCCGGCATCAGGCTTACGACCATATATCCGGCGAGGCACATACCAACGAGTACTATAATCAGTTGCAGCTTTTGCGTATGCGCCACTGCTTTGGCGCCACCACTTACCGTATAGATGATCAGCATGCCGCCCATTATAATATTTGTATAATAAATGTTCCATCCAAGCAAGGAACTTAATATGAGCGATGGTGCATAGATACTTATACCGGTAGAAAGGCCGCGTGATACCTGGAAGAGAAAAGAAGTAAGTGTTCTTGTTTTAAGATCAAACCTGTTTTCTAAAAATTCATAAGCCGTATAAACCTTCAACCTGTTAAAAACCGGGACGAAAACAATGCATATAACTATCATGGCTAATGGTAGCCCAAAATAATATTGAACGAATCGCATACCATCGGTATAGGCTTGGCCGGGTGCACTTAAAAAAGTGATGGCACTTGCCTGCGTACCCATTATACTTAGCAAGACGAGGTACCATGGCATATCCCTGTTACTCAAAAAATATCCGTCAAGATTTTTTGTCGCCCTGCTTTTGTAAACACCATACATGATGATACAACTCAGCGTGGCTATAAGCACTATCCAATCCGGCGTACTCATATCCCGCGGCTGTTAACGAAATCTGTTTGCAGATTTAATCTTGGCTTAGTCATGTATCCCTGTTTTATTTTTAATTAAAATATCGCGTAATAAGGTAATAGAAAACTATCTGCATGATTAAAAAAAGCAGAACGGCTATATACCATTTGTTCCAATATGTTTTTTCATTTTGCATATATTATCTTTTTTACCCGCAGGCACGCTGCAATTCATACAGAATAATCATTATTTATTCTGAGGCAATGCAATCAGGTTTGCCATCAGCCGGTAAGCACCCGCAACACCGGCAGGTAACTCACGGAAAAAAACAAGGCCTGAATATACAAAATTCCCTTTGCCATATTTCGCGATCACAAGACTTCCATTAGTTTCTTCTTCCCCTGTATCATGCATGCTTAAAGGAGTTACATAGTGAGTATCTAATTGCAGCGCCTGGTATGTACTTCTTTCCTGTACCCAGCCTTCAAAATCTTTCTGTGTTATTTTGTTAGGATAATTCAGAGCAGGACTATCGGGTAATAAAAATGTAACGGATGCATCTTCTTCTGTAACTCTGGAGCCGGAGCTGACTACAAACGGGTAAGGCCCCACCTTTATTTTCTGCTGCCCTACCTGGTTGCTCTTGAGATATTGCACTATCAGGTTACCACCGTTCTGAACATATTGCATCAGCACATCATTTTTATTTGTCAGGTATCCGTATATGTTATATGCCCTTATTCCTGTTATTATCGCATCAAATTGTTTTAATGTTTCTGGATTGATATCCGTTTCGCTCAAAATTTTTACTTCATACCCCATTTGCTCCAATGCCTGGGGAACCTTGTCGCCGGCGCCAACAATGTACCCGATCTTCTTTCCAACAATTTTTATATCAAGCTTTAAAAGGTTGGCTTTTGCTTTGGGAAAATATGTAATGGTGGGAATATGATCGTACGCAATTGTTTTCGTGTAGCTGTCATACACTTCATTTCCATTTTTAACCGAAGCCTCAATTTCTTCGGTTGAGTTGGATAATTTTGATTGAGGAATAAAACTGTTGCTTATATTTTTTTCGTACAACGGCATAACAACATGCTGAATCGAATTTGAATTTTTAACCCAATTGCCTGAATATTTTTGAGTTACATTAATGTTAAGCGGAAGCGCTCCGTCATTGGATTTCAAATGCACAGTTGACAGCACAGGCCGATTATTTATTGATATATAATTCTCCTTATCATAATTCACTTCTATTTTTGGAAGCACGGGTATCGGCTCGTATAAATCACCTTTTACAGCATCAATATACCTATATTTTACAGGGCGTTTTATTACAAAATCTTCGCCGGCAATATTCACCAAAAACCTGGCTTCAAATGACGGATCATTTTCTGCCTTGCCAATCATTAACTGATCTCGTACCTCGAAAGTTCCCCCAACCAAAGGATACTCCAGCCAATACGGTTGAGATATTTTTGTGTTACCGGCTACGGGCAATTCTTTATAGATTGTTACATTTTTATTCACCGGCAATACTGAAGAAAATGTGGAATCAAAAGTTGCGATCTTAATATTTTTTAAAGTAACATTTACATCTTCCCGTTCATTCAAAAAAAATTCCATTTTTAATGTATCGCCCTGTACAACATCCGGCTGCGAGGATGTCGCCTCTACATATAAGCCGCTACAGGCCTCAATGATCTGCTGGACCTCATCCTTTTTTTTATTTACCCAGTTACCTTCAGGCAAAGCCGTTAGTGCCTGGTAAACTTTTACAAGCGCAGGAACTGACAATTGTGGTTTTTCAAGATTGAAATCGCCCAGAATATCATTGATCATTTTTTCAATGTTATCTCCACCATCTATTTTTTTCCAATTGGTAATCACGCCATCCATTAAATCATTCTTTACTGCTTCGCCTGCAGTTACCGTGAAGTATTCAAATGACTGTCCCTTTCTTTTGGGCCTTCCTTCGCCCTGGCTTTTGTGCATTGTTCTTGCTTCTCCGCCTAACTCACCATAGCTTTTTCCGATAAGGGGATTGTAGCCGCCAATATCAATTTTTAACTGGTCTTCACTGGTCGTATTGTTTCCACCAAAGTTGTAGGTGTTCCATAAAATTCTTTTAGCCTGCCATGGCTTTACTCCATATTTTAATTGCCCGGGAAATTTTGTTGGATCGGCCGCAGCGGTAAATGCCTCATCTGCTAATATTGCGGAAGCGGCATGATGGCCATGGCCCGCTCTTTTATCAGGGGGAAATCTTTTAATAATTATATCAGGCTGAAATTTGCGTATCACCCAAACAACATCGCTCAATATTTTCTCCTTGTCCCAGATGCGCAATGCTTCCTCCGCGCTTTTACTAAAGCCAAATTCATACGCCCTTGTAAAAAATTGTTCGGCGCCGTCAATTCTTCTTGCAGCCAGCAATTCCTGGGTGCGTATCAATCCGAGCTCAATGCCTTGCTCGTCACCAATTAAATTTTGTCCGCCATCGCCTCTCGTTAAGCTTAAGTATGCAGTGCGGTATAATTTTTCTTTTGCAAAATAAGGAAGCAGTGAATTGTTCTCATCATCAGGGTGTGCGCCTATGTATAAAACAGAGCCGAGCACATTCAGTTTTTTTATTTGTTGAAAAATTTCTGATGAAGTATAGGTTTCAGGAGATTGCGAAAAAACAGGAAGCGAAAAGTAAAGAGTAAGAAGTAAAAAAAGAATCTTGCGCATATTTATTTGTCTGGTTTTATCTACGAATGTAACATATAGTTTTTTTTGACAAATGCCATTCAAATAAAAAGCCGGAAGTTTCTGCTACGCAGCCTATAAAAAGAAATAATTTTTTT
>JBDTMP010000092.1:0-3549 GCA_039934215.1 Ginsengibacter sp. | reverse complement strand
GTATTTAAATCTCTTGAAGAACAGGAAATATTTTTTCTCAATTATTTTGCAAATTTAACGCCTTCTAAAAGATAGAGGCTTTAGGGCATAGAAAAAAAATAGAAATACCTTAACTCCTGTAAAGAAACTACTATCCGAAAGTGTTTTATATATGGACATTGTTTAAGGGATGCCGCAGGATTGGATGAAAAATAAAAAATAAAAAATATCACTTATGAATTTTTCGTCAATTAAGATAACATTGGAAAATAATATTTCCATCATTACAGTTAATCGTCCAGATAAATTAAATGCATTAAATAAAACAGTTTTGCAGGAACTTGACGCGGCTGTTCAGCAAGTATATGATGAAAAAAATATTAAAGCGGCAATCATTACCGGCGAAGGCACAAAGGCGTTTGTTGCAGGCGCTGACATATCCGAATTCGTTGAAGCAAGTAATGAAGGCGGCGCCAGTCTTGCGAGGAAGGGCCAAAATATTTTTTTCAAAATTGAGAACTCACCTAAACCTATCATCGCTGCGGTGAACGGCTTTGCATTAGGCGGCGGTTGTGAGCTTGCCATGGCTTGTCATTTCAGGCTGGGTAGTGAAAATGCAAAATTTGGCCAGCCTGAAGTAAATCTCGGATTGATACCGGGCTATGGAGGCACCCAACGTCTAACCATGCTAGTTGGTAAAGGCAAAGCAATGGAATTGATGATGACTGGAAATATAATTGACGCAAATGAAGCTAAAGCCATTGGGCTCATAAATTATGTCACGACCCCGGAATCATTACTTGAGAAAACAAAAGAAATATTAAATATTATTCTTAAAAAATCTCCCTTAGCTATTTCAAAAGTGATTGCTGCTGTAAATGCATATTCCAGAACTGATATAAATGGTTTCGAAGAAGAAATTAGACTATTCGGTGAAGTATTTGCATCAGCAGATAAAAAAGAAGGCACGAGTGCTTTTATCGAAAAACGTAAACCTAATTTTTAAGGAAGTTAATTTTTGCTAATTAAAAACCCGTATAGTTTTGACAAACCTTCCCTGGTAATATTTATTGAAATCGGTAATAACTACCCCGTATAACTTTCCTGAAGTGGAATGAATAAATTTAAGACCATCAGTATTATTAGAAACTACAATCCCCATGTGCCCGATAATCCTTTCAGTACTGTCTGTTCCTGTAAATAAAATCAGGTCGCCTTTTTTGCATTTGCTCATTGGAATTTCAACGCCTGAATTTTCGAAATCCTTTGAAGAGCGTGGTACATCTATATTATAATGATTAAAAACATAAGTAATAAACCCCGAACAATCAAAACCTACAGAAGGGTCAGCAGACCCATATTTGTAGGGCGTTCCAATAAGAGATTCCGCATATGCAACCAGGCTATCAGGGTGCGCTTTTTTTGTCACTATTTTTACTATTGGTAAACTATCTTTTATTACCAGCGTTTTTCCACCGGCAATTAACGCAGAATCGGGCTCGCTCAACGATTTAATTTGCGGGTTATTTTTTTCTTCCGAGAGATCATTTGCAGTCTTATGAGTGAACACATAAAAAGTAAAAATTGCAAAGGCAAATACCAATAAAAAAGTAAATATTTTCACAACACAGCCAATTGAGTTTTTTCTTAAAAAATTATAAGCACTTAAAGTTACTCCATGCTCTTGAATAAAGATTCAGCATAAAAATTTATAGTAAAACCTAATTGCAAAAAAATAATTTTTCACAGGCGCCCTTTAGTTTTAAATTAAATTTGTGTAGCCAATAAATTCTATTTCAGAAAAAAAGTATACAAATTATGGAAACAAGGATTGAAAAAGATACAATGGGGGAAGTAGCTGTTCCCGCCACAGCTTACTATGGAGCCCAAACACAACGCAGCCTTGAAAATTTTAAGATCGCAGAGGATATAAATAAAATGCCAAAAGAAATAATCCAGGCATTTGCCTTTTTAAAAAAAGCAGCCGCCATCACAAATTTTGATGCAGGTATTCTGGCAAAAGAAAAATGTGAACTCATCAGCAAAGTATGTGATGAAATACTTGAAGGGAAATTAAATAGTGAATTTCCACTCGTGGTATGGCAAACAGGTAGTGGCACCCAAAGTAATATGAATGTAAACGAGGTGATAGCAAACAGGGCGCATGTATTGAATGGCGGTAAATTAACTGATAAAGAAAAAGTGTTGCATCCTAATGATGACGTTAATAAATCACAATCCAGCAATGACACTTTCCCAACCGCCATGCATATAGCAGCATATAAAATTTTGAATGACCTCACGTTGCCCGCGATTGAAAATCTTAAAAACACCTTAGCCGCGAAAGCAAAAGAGTTTATGAATATTGTAAAAATAGGCCGAACACATTTTATGGACGCAACACCTATCACTCTGGGACAGGAATTTAGCGGCTACACTTCACAGTTAGAGCATGGTCTTAGGGCTATAAAAAATACAATGGTTCATTTAAGTGAGCTTGCCCTGGGAGGAACAGCAGTGGGAACGGGAATAAATACGCCACCGGGATATTCTAAAAATGTTGCTGAAACTATTGCTGAGCTTACAGGTCTTCCACTTAAAACGGCAGAAAACAAATTTGAATCTCTTGCGGCACATGATGCAATTGTGGAAACACACGGCGCTTTAAAAACAGTTGCAGTGAGCCTTATGAAAATAGCGAACGACATCAGAATGTTATCATCAGGCCCACGCAGTGGTATCGGCGAAATCCATATTCCGGATAATGAACCTGGCTCTTCCATTATGCCCGGTAAGGTAAATCCTACACAATGCGAAGCACTCACAATGATCTCCGCACAGGTTATGGGTAATGATGTAGCGTTAAGCATAGGTGGCGCTACAGGCCATTTTGAATTAAATGTTTTTAAACCAATGATGGCATATAATTTCCTGCACAGTGCAAGATTGCTTGGCGATGGATGCAATAGTTTTAATGAAAAATGCGCAAAAGGAATTGAGCCTATCGAAGCAAATATTAAAAAACATGTAGATAATTCGCTCATGCTTGTAACAGCACTCAATACAAAAATTGGTTACTACAAAGCAGCCGAAATTGCCCAAAAAGCGCATAAAGAAAATACAACCTTAAAAGAAATGGCGGTAAAATTAGGCTATCTCACTCCTGAAGAATTTGATAAATGGGTAGTACCGAAAAACATGGTAGGAAAAATCGATTGACTTTTTTAACGGTTCAGAATAAGCGAAAATAAATTTGGAATAGATTAATTAAATCTGCACAGTAGATTTATTGAGAAGATCGCCATCCTTAAATTTTTTACAAGAAATTTATTTCAGCTACTAAAATTTATAAAAAACCGCCCGAATAAAGGCGGTCTTTTATCTAATGAAATCACATTTTAAAATATCTGGTACCTTCCAACATCATAACCAGCTGCATTAACTCCGTCATCGAAATCGAAATGTACTTCCCCCACATTTCTTGCGAACCAGCGCTGGTCAGTTTCAATAGGAACAGGTGAGCCTGTTATAAAAAATTCATATTTTACTTTAATAACATCCGGAAAATTA
>JBDTMP010000091.1:0-6334 GCA_039934215.1 Ginsengibacter sp. | reverse complement strand
GAAGACGTGCTCGCTTTAGAAGGAATAACTGATCTTGATAAGTATGCTGTAACCCGCGGTGGTAAACTTTATACTGATTTGTTTTTATAATAGCTATGCTACTTTTGGTCATGCCGGTTTGAAACAATTTTTTCAAGCCTTGCAAGCAAGCCTCCCATTTTATCTAAAACAATTTCATAAGTTGGTAATTCATTCCCCGTATAAATTATGAATACAGCAAGGTACTTTTGGTACTGTTCCAAATTTTTTTGCAATGGAATTTTTTGCAGGCGGTATGCTTCTCTCATTAATCTTTTGATTCTGTTCCTATCAACTGCTTTCTTAAAATTTTTGCTGCTTACTGAAACTGCGGCCTGTAAATAAGATTTACTTTCAGCAGGGTATATATAAATTATCCTGAAAGGAAAATGGGAAAAAGATTTTCCTGTTTTAAAAATTTCTCCAATAAGCTTTACACTTTTTAGTTTTTCAACTGACTTGAAAGTAAATCTCTGCTGGATCATAGAAAGTTGAGATGGGATAAATTTAAAATTAAAAAAATAGCCCCGTATAGAGGCTATTGATATTTTTATTTGAAAAAGCTTATTTCTTACTTCCGTGTTCATCAGATACTGAAAGCTTATGGCGCCCTTTTCTCCTGCGGCTTGCCAATACTTTACGACCGTTCGCAGTGGCCATGCGCTGCCTGAAGCCATGCACACTTTTACGACGGCGCTTATGTGGCTGATATGTACGTTTTTTTCCTGGCATTTTATTTTGTTTTTCCTTTTATAAAAAAATTTTTTTCTTCTCAGCCGGGCACCATCCCTGCTGTTTTGTGAAAGGGCAGCAAAAGTAAGAAAAGAATTTCAAAAACAGAACTTGATTGACAACTTTTCATTCAATAAAATTGAGCCGCGGATGCTAAAAATTACAAAGTAAATCTACATGTTGAGAAAATACCTTACTGCCAAAAAAAACTGCAGAATGCCTGTCAAAGTCTGATGTGGAATCAGTTGTGAAGAAACCGAGGTGACCGTTTTTACTACATTTATTTTCGAGCTTTTTATGCCTTGTTAAATAATCCGCAAGGCTTTGCGCAACAATTTCACCTTGTGAAATTATTTTTATATGCTTAGGTAAAAACTTTTTTATTTTTTTCAAAAGCAATGGATAATGAGTACATCCCAGCAATATGGTATCAATTTCTGTAGATTTTTTCAATAGCTCATTCAAATCTTTTTGAATGAAATAATCTGCTCCTGCTGATGCGTATTCATTATTTTCAACCAGTGGAACCCACAGCGGGCAGGCATGTTGGTAAACTTTAATACCAGGAAAAAACTTTTCAATTTCAATCAGGTAAGTTTGCGATTGCACAGTTCCGTTAGTTCCCAATATACCAACATGCCTTGAGACTGTATAGTTGCCTGCAATTTCTACCGTTGGCCTTATTACTCCAAGCACTCTTTTTTCCGCATCAATTTTAGAAAGATCATTTTGCTGAATAGTCCTCAGAGCCTTGGCTGAGGCTGTGTTGCATGCAAGAATTACGAGCGGGCAGCCTTGTTGAAACAGCCATTTAACAGCCTGCAATGTATATTCATAAACCGTTTCAAAAGACCTCGGGCCATAAGGAGCACGTGCATTGTCGCCTAAATAAATGTAATCATATCCCGGTAATCTTCTTACAATCTCCCTTAAGACGGTAAGACCTCCGTATCCTGAATCAAAAACTCCTATGGGAGATAATGTGCTCATTTGCCAAAAATAAAAAAAGCCACCCGGTTTACCGAATGGCTCGAATAAATCTATTTTTTAAAATTATTTTGCTTTTGGAGTAGTTACCGGGGTAGTTGGTTCTTTTAAACCCAACTTCTTTCTCACCAGCGGGCCAATATCACTTGATGGAGGCATTATTATTAACGCTTCTCTTGGAAGAACATACGTGTAACCATTTTCCTTTGCAACCTCTTCAATGGCAGTTTGCAATTTTTTCTGTATAGGCAAAGAAAGTTCTTGTCTTTTTTGTTCAAACTGATTTTGAATTTTTTGGTCTTCACCGCTTAAATCCTGAACCTGCTTTTGCAGTTCTGTTCTTTTAACTTCTTTAAGGCTGGCACTCATGCCAGATGAATCTTTATAAAATTTTTGCACGGATTCATTTAAAGTGGTTTGCTTATCCTGCGCATTTTGATATAATGATTTTTGATAACTATCGAGCTGGGTTTGTACATCAGCAGCTTCCGGCATTAATTGAATAATTTCATCGGCGCTTATGTAACCAATTTTTTGAGCATTTACGCCATTAGAGAATCCAAAAATACCTGTAGAAATTAAAACGAGTGTAATGAACTTTTTCATTTTTGTTTTTAAGATTTGTTTATAATAAGTGTTTATAATTTTATTTAAGGCTGCACCGGTGTTTTGCTTTCGCATTTATTTAACACCAAGTTCTTTCAGCACATCATCGCTCTTGTCAAGTTTTGGGTCGGCAAATATAACGGTAATTCCCTCACTTTTATCCAAAATGAAATCATATAGTTTTGAAACGGCCAATTTTTGAACAGCATTGTAAACCCTATCCTGTATTGGTTTTATGAGTTCTTCACGTTTTTTAAAGATATCTCCCTCATATCCAAATCGCTTCCTTTGCAGGTCTTTTAGTTCTTTGTCTTTGTTAAATAATTCATCTTCTCTTTTTTTCTTAAGTTCATCGCTCAGCATTACCTGCTCAGCATCATACTCTTTATACATCTTATCAAGATCAGCAGATTTTTTGTCAATTTCTTGTTGCCACTGTTGGCTGAACTGATCAAGCTTTTCCTGTGAAGCTTTATATTCTGGTATTTTTTCAAGAATATATTTTGAATCAATAACAGCATATCGCTGCGCTGATGTACTTAGGGCCAATAATAAACATGATACTAAAGTGATTGAAAAATTTTTCATACAAAATAATTTATAGAAATTGTTATTCCGGTTCCTGGCCAAGCATAAATGTAAACTTAGCAGCACCTTTAAGCCCGGTTGAAGAATTTATCCTGTCTAACCCTATTCCATAGTCGAAACCCAACAGGCCGAACATGGGAAGGAAAAAACGCATCCCTACCCCAACCGACCTGCGCAATTTAAAGGGATTATAATCCTTAAAGCTATACCATCCATTAGCAGCTTCAAAAAATGTAAGCCCATATATTGTACTGCTGGCACTTGTGCTGAAAGGATACCTCAACTCCAATGTATATTTATTAAAGATTGTAAAAAAATCTCTTGCATTGCTTTGATCGGGATTTATTTTAGGATCAGAATTATCATAAACAGGATAGCCCCTGTGAGCAATAATATCATAACCGAGTAACCCATAGTTGTTACTTAAGCCGGCATCTCCAATCTGGAAACGTTCAAACGGTGAAGTAATCGTTTTGTCAGAATATCTTCCGAGAAACCCATATTTGGCGGCTGCCTTAAATATAAACTGTTTGTTTTTATCAGGGCCACGTCCCTGGCCAATTGGCACATACCATTCTGCCGTAAAACGTTCTTTGTGAAACTCCACAAATTTATATTGCTCTCCTTCGTGTTGAATAGAGGACGCATCGCGAAATAATGAATATGGTGGTGTTAATTGCGTGCTCAAAACAAAATTTGATCCACTTGTAGGGAATATCGGGTTTGGGCCTGCCGAGTTACGTGCCAGTGTTATTTTTAAACTAATATTATTTGAAATACCATTTGTAAGCCCGGGAAAAATGTTATAGTTTTTCAGTTGATATCTCTGGTAATTCAATTGATAGATCAGCGCAAAAAAATCATCGGGCCATTTTAATTGCTTACCCAATGAAACACTGAATCCTGTTGTTTTTATGAACGAAGAATCGGCATAGGAACGGTCATAATATCCAAAAGGATTGTACGCATTGGCATACTTTGTATCATAGTAACTTATTGTAAACGAATTTCTCTTTTTACCACCAAGCCAGGGTTCAGTAAATGAGAAGTTATAAGAGCGGAATTGTTTTCCATTGCTTTGTGCACGCAAACTTAGTTTTTGTCCATCGCCACTTGGCAATGGCTGCCAGGCTTTTTTATTAAAAATATTATAGATGGAAAAATTATTAAAGGTTACCCCAAGTGTTCCTGTAAGTCCGATACCTCCACCGAATCCCGCAGATAGTTCTAACTGATCAGATGATTTTTCCTCCAGCCCCCATGTAATATCTACTGTGCCATTATCAATATTGGGCACGATGCCGGGATTTATTTTTTCGGGATCAAAATAGCCTAACTGAGAAAGCTCACGTTGTGTTCGTATAATATCGGCTCTGCTAAATTTCTCCCCGGGCACTGTACGCAGTTCTCTTCTTATAACGTAATCTTTTGTTTTATCATTTCCCGTAATTTCGACTTTGCCAATCGTTGCCTGCGGCCCTTCACGAATACGAATCTCGTGATCGATAGTATCATTATAAACCGCCGTTTCTACAGGATCGATCTGAAAAAACAAATAACCATCATCCTGGTAAAGACTGCTGATATCTCCTCCTTCAGGTGAAGGTTGTTTGCCCAATTTTTTATTAAGTGTCTCTACATTATAGCTGTCACCTTTTTTGATCCCAAGTAATAAATTGAGTATGGAATCAGAATATTTTGTATTTCCTTTCCAGGTGATGTTTCCAAAATAATAATGGTGCCCTTCGTTCATTTTGATAGCGACATCGAGATTGCCAGCATCATTATAGGTAGTATCATTCTCAATTACGGCATCCCGAAAACCTAAAGAATTATAATAGTTTAAAATATTCTGCTTGTCTTCGAGATATTTTTTATCATTAAATTTCGCGGAGCTTAAAAATTTAAAACGCACATAGGGATCCAATAATTCTTTTGTTTTTGATGGAATCAGGTATCCGTTGGTACGCAGGTATTCACTGAATGTAAGTTTATTGCCTTTCGAAGAGTCAAAAACATTTCCATTATCAGAAGGGAATAGAGTGAACCTGCTTTTTTCTTTGGTTCCCTTCATTTGCTTTTTTAATTTCAGGTCGGGCACGGATTCATTCCCCGCAAAATAAATGTCATTTACTTTTACCTTGCCATTTTTGTTCACAACAAACATAATGTTTACTCCATTCGTTGCTTTATTATCCTTTGATTCCTGTACTTCCACTTCTACATTTCTAAACCCTTTTTCTACATAGAATTTTTTAATTACAGCAGAAGAAGATTTTTTTAAATTCTCGGTTACTCTTGTTTGTCTGCCTTTTGCCAGGCCAAGCTTGGTGGTAATTTCATCAGCTTCAGTTTTACTAATGCCCCTGAATTTAAAAGAAGTTAGTGTAGGCCTGTCTGTTATATTTAGTTCAATTGATAAATTTTTACCTGAAAGATTTGTAAAATACACTTCTGCATCAGCTATTAAACCTTGCTTCCATAAATTATTTATTGCTTTTGAAAAATTATCTCCCCCCGGGATCATTACTTTATCCCCTACTGCCATGCCGCTGATTGAAATAATAAGATTCGGGTCAAATGATTTTGTCCCGGTAACTTTTATATCAGAAATAATATATTCCGTAGGCGCTTTTGCATTAAAAATATTTTCAAGTTCAACATTTACTGAAGAAATGGGGACTGTATCTTTAAGATTCGATACGGATTTTTGTAAAAGTGAGGTCGTATCAGGAACTACTGTGGAATCGGAAGGATTTGCCAAAACACGACTTGTGTCAGTAACAACCTGGGCAGACGTATTAGTTTTGGCAGTAACAGCTACTACTACTAAGAATAAAATCTTGTAGACATTGTGCATTAAATCGATTTTTATAAGGCGGCAAGTTAAATTCAATTATTAAAAGTATTTGTTAAATCAACCTTGTAAAATGGCTGGATATGTTGAGGAGAAGGAACGGCAAAATGTATTGATATTAGAAGTTTAGAGTTGTTCACTGGTTTTGCCAAAGCGCCTTTCCCGGTTCTGATAATCGATAATCGCTTCATAGAGATTTTCTTTCCTGAAATCAGGCCAAAGCGTATCAGTAAAATATAATTCAGAATATGCCAGTTGATATAATAAAAAATTGCTTATCCTGTATTCGCCGCTGGTTCTTATCATAAGTTCAGGATCGGGAAAAGCCGCGGTACACAAATGTTTTTCAAAAGTTTCATTGTTGATTTCACCTGGATCCAGTTTTCCTTCTTTTACTTCAAAAGCAATTTGTTTTACCGCATTTAATATTTCCCACCTGCTGCTATAACTTAAAGCCATTATAAGCCTCATGCCGGTATTTAGTTTTGTCTCTTCTGATGCTTCTTGTAATTCCTTTTTTGCAGAATCAGGTAATAAATCAGTATT
>JBDTMP010000090.1:0-3676 GCA_039934215.1 Ginsengibacter sp. | reverse complement strand
GCGCAAAAAATAAATATTGTACCCCAGCCTGCTGAAATTAAAATGCCAAAAATCGCTGCAACGTTTGCCATTACAAAAAATACAATCATCACTTTAGATGGAAGCGGATTAGAAAACAGCGCAGACTTTTTTAATAAGTACCTGGAAAAATATTATGGCTTTACATTGAATATCGCTCAACAGGAAAGCCAAAAAAATTCAATCGTTCTCAGGTTGCAACATACGGATAGCTCAGTTTCGGGTGCGTATACGATGGCAGTAAATAATAATGGAATAGCAATTACCGGCAATGATGAAGCTGGCGCATTTTACGGCATCCAAACACTGATACAACTATTGCCTGTTCAAAAAATAAGCTCATTAGATATTCCTTATATTTCTATAAAAGATTATCCGCGTTTTCAATATCGTGGCATGCACCTCGATGTCGGGCGAAATTTTTTTCCTGCTGATTACATAAAAAAATATATTGATTACCTCGCGTTGCATAAATTCAATACTTTTCACTGGCACCTTACTGAAGACCAGGGCTGGCGTATTGAAATAAAAAAATATCCTAAGCTAACATCGGTTGGCGGATTCAGGAATGGGACTGTCATCGGCCACTATCCCGGCAAAGGCAATACCGGGAAGCGGTATGGCGGTTTTTATACCCAGGAAGAAGTAAAGGAAATTGTGAAATATGCGCAAGAGAGGTATATCACCATTATTCCTGAGATTGAATTACCTGGACATTCTTCGGCAGCGATAGCAGCATACCCACAACTTAGTTGTTTCCCCGATGAGCCAACAAAAATTTCGACCCGGACTCCATGGTCAGGTTCGAGGCAGGGAAAACAGGTTCAGCAAACATGGGGTGTATTTGAAGATGTATATTGTCCTTCCGATTATACTTTTAAATTTCTTGAAGATGTACTTGATGAAGTGATGCAGCTCTTTCCGTCAAAATACATTCACATCGGCGGAGATGAAAGCCCTAAAGAGGCGTGGAAAAGATCTGATTTTTGCCAGCAAGTAATTAAAGAAAATAATTTAAAAGATGAGCATGGCCTGCAAAGTTATTTTATAACTAAAATAGAAAAGTACATAAACAGCAAAGGAAGAAATATTATAGGATGGGATGAAATACTCGAAGGGGGGCTGGCGCCAAACGCAACGGTTATGAGCTGGCGTGGTGAAGAAGGTGGAATTGCCGCAGCAAAACAACATCACAATGTTATTATGACACCAGGCAGTTATGTTTATTTTGATCATTCACAATCAAAAAATGAAGACAGTGTAACCATTGGCGGCTATCTCCCTCTCAATGTTGTGTACAATTATAACCCGGTTCCTAAAGAGCTTGATACTGAAGAATCTAAATATATATTGGGTGCGCAAGGCAACGTATGGACGGAATACATTAATAATGTGCCTAAGCTCGAGTATATGATTTTCCCGCGCATGACGGCACTAAGTGAAGTATTGTGGACGCCACAGGCTAAAAAAGATTGGAGTGATTTTAGCTCCCGGCTACCGGCAATATTTCAGCGATATAAGTTTTGGGGCGCTAATTATAGTACTGCTGCTTATGACCTGCAATCATCTGTGCTGCCCACCGAAGATCATAGTGGAATATTATGGAAACTTGAGAGTAAGAATGCTGATGACAAAATCATTTATACAAAAGGAAAAAGCTTAAATGCGACAATCAATTATACAGAGCCGGTTTTAATAAACAGTTCCCGAACGTATGGAGCAACCGCAACAAATAAAAATAATAAAATATTAAGCAGTTGGACATGGAAAACATTTTCTTTCAACAAAGCAACAGGAAAAAAAGTCACACTTAAAAATGAACCCGCTTCTAACCACTCCGGCAGCGGTGCTTTTACATTAGTGAATGGGATTATTACAGAGAAAGGTTTATCCGAAGGTTCAGAATGGCTTGGGTTCCAGGGTACGGATCTCGAAGCTGATATCGATCTTGGGCAATCAGTTAAAATAAAAAGTGTTTCTCTTAATGTTCTTGATGAAAATGAAAGCTGGATATATCTTCCAAAAGAGATACAGGTTGCTACTTCTTATAACGGACAAAATTATTCTACCATCGCTACGATTGCAATAGATGGCATAAAAGACAAAGGCAAAACTAAATTTACCTTGCCGGTAAATACAACGACACGTTTTGTAAAAGTGATTGCGCAAAATTCCGGGGCCATTCCATTCGGGTCGCCCGGCGCCGGGTCTCCCGCATGGCTGTTTGCGGATGAGATAGAAGTGAATTAAATGGTGTTGCAGGTGCCAGGCCACTTCAAGTGGCCAGATACTTCCGCCTATACAAGAAGTCTAAAATATAAAGGAAAAACAAAGCCAGCTATACATAATTTAATAATTATTATTCATCTTATCTTCGTCTCCATTGTAAGATTATTATTTGCTTTTTACAATTGCCATTTCAATTATACTTTTGCAAACTCAAACCAATACAATAAAGCTTTATGATTGATTCTCTTGAAAAAATTCCCGTAGAGATTTTTGAAACTCCACAAGAAGGCTCGCAATTTGTCGCGAAAATTATTTCTGATCTTATAAAAGAAAAAAATGCGCAGGGCAAAAAAGCCGTCATTGGCCTCGCGACAGGCTCAACTCCTAAATCTTTATATGCAGCACTTGTGAAAATGCACAGGGAAGAAGGTTTGAGTTTTAAAGATGTGATCACCTTCAATCTCGATCAATATTATCCTATGGAGCCCGATGCTTTGAACAGCTATCATTACTTCATGAGAAAATATTTATTTGAGCAAACAGATATTGATCCTGAAAATTATTTTTTACCGAATGGCCTTATACCCAAAGAACATATAAAAGAACATTGTGCAGAGTATGAAAATAAAATTGCTGAAGCCGGCGGATTGGATCTGCAAATATTGGGCATCGGAAACAATGGCCACATCGGTTTTAATGAACCTGGGTCTCCGGTATATTCAAAAACAAGGCTTATCACTTTAGATAATTCAACACGGTTGGCAAATTCCCATGAGTTTGGGAATATTTCGGAGGTACCTCGAATGGCGATTACTATGGGAATAAGTACCATCATGAAATCCCGGAGAATTATTTTACTTGCATGGGGGAAGCCCAAAGCGCCTGTTATTCAAAAAGCAGTAGAGGGTAAACCCACCGAGGAAGTACCTGCCTCACTTTTGCAGAATCATGATGATTGCACTTTTGTACTGGACGAATTTGCCGCTTCCGAGTTAACGAGATTTAAATCTCCGTGGCTTACCGGTGAATGTGAATGGACCCCACACATGATAAAAAATGCAGTTGTTAGCCTGTCTTTAAAATTAGATAAACCTGTCCTTAGCCTCAGCGATCATGATTACAATGAATACGGACTTAGTGACCTGTTAACTGAAAAAGGCGATGTGTACGGCATTAATCTCGAAGTGTATTATATGCTGAGAGATAGCATAACAGGGTGGCCTGGGGGCAAGCCCAATGTTTCCATGCCCAACCATCCTGAAAGATCGGTTCCCTTTCCAAAAAGAGTTCTTATTTTTTCGCCGCATCCCGATGATGATATTATAAGTATGGGTGGAACTTTTATGAGGCTTCACGACCAGGGTCATGAAGTGCATGTGGCTTATCAAACCAGTGGGAACATCGCGGTAACTGATGAATTTGTAACAAG
>JBDTMP010000089.1:0-6527 GCA_039934215.1 Ginsengibacter sp. | reverse complement strand
CAAATCAGCCCAGCCCCATTTGTTTTCAACCACAGGCCCATTCATTAAATAGAGTTCGGGATTGGTGCGAGCTGCGGTTTTCAATGCCGTTGCATCGAGGCTTAAAATTGGCAGGCCATAACTATTTCTTTCATTAAAAAATTGTTGCGCTGCCGATGCCTGCGAAGCAACAATATACAATGGTATATTTTTTTGTTTTGTCAAACTGTATACCTTGATAAAATTGTCAAGCCAATAATCAGTTCCTGCCGAAAAATCTTTTACAAAAAATAAATAGTATTGCCCGTTTGTATTAAGTATTGCTTCAGTTGAATCGTTTCCTGAAGATGTTGAAAAATAAAAGTCTTTTACAGGTGGCTCGTTATTGAAACCTTTTTCCACAATGATATCTTCCCTGCTCACGAATTCCCAGGTAGAATCAGGAATATTTTTTCTTGTAAATTCCTGCTCTTTACCATTCTTTTTATAAATGAATTTAAAATCTTTTTTATCGGGTATTGCATTGGCAGGAATTTTTCTAAGCTCTACCAGGTTATTTCCTTTTTTAAAAGGAAGACAATCAACCACCGGCATGTGGCGCATTACAAACCATTGAAAACCCAAAACGATGAGCACAGAAATAATAATTATAAAAAAGTTAGCCGTCGGAGTTAGTACAGGTTTCATATATTTTGTACCAAAGAAAATAATAAGAATTAACACGAGTAAAATAAGATCTTTAATAAATGACTGCATAGCGGTAAGAGGGATGCAATCACCAAAACACCCACAGGTAGCGATCTTGCCGGATAATACGGCGTAACCAGTTAAGAAGGTAAAGAAAATAATAAGTAACAGGAGAAGCAGGCTGAAAAATTTTTTCCAAAGACCTAATAAAATTCCTACGCCTACCGCAATTTCAAGTGTGATCATAATTATGGAAAAAGGCAATGCATAATTATGAAGCCAGTCCATGATATTTTTAAGCGCGGGATTTTGTGCCCACACTTCAAAAAATTCCTGCATCTTGTAAGAAAGTCCCAGTGGGTCATTGGCTTTAACCAACCCTGAAAAAATAAAGAGTATGCCTACGATAGTTCGGGAAATATTGACCAATAATTTCATGAGAATGTTTTAGGGTCATCCCAACCCCTCTCCAAAAGGAGAGGACAAGGATTGTTTACAATAGTTAAATATTTATCTTAAAATTATACTGCTAATATCAAAGCAAAAGCAGCATAATTTATAATGTCATAGTAATTTGAATCAATGCCTTCGCTGGCAAGTGTAAGGCCATCGTTTTGAACGATTTGCCTGATGCGAAGAATTTTTGCAAGAATGAGATCTACAAAACTTTCATGACTCATATCTCTCCATGCTTCATTATAATCGTGGTTTTTATCCCGCATTAAATTTTTTGCTATGATTATTTTTTTATCATATCTCGTGAGTGCTTCCCCGAGGCCAAGGTCCTCCTTTTCTTCATCATCAATGTCAAGTTGTATGAGCCCGATGACTGCATAATTTAAAATTCCCATGAACTCTCCTTTCACGTCATCATTTATTTTTTGAATACCTTTTTGCTGGATATTTCTTATTCGCTTCGCCTTAATATATATCTGGTCTGCGATGGAAATGGTGCGGTAAACTCTCCAGGATGTACCATAGTCTTTGGTTTTCTTTATAAATATTTCCCTGCAGCCGCCTACAGAGCTGTCGTATTGTTGATCAGTGTTAACTTGCATAATTATCGCCAAATTTAAACATAAACAAACAATGTTTTCATTGAACTGCAGAGGTAGACTCCTATTGATTGAGCAGCCATTGGTAATGGGTATTCTTAATGTGAATGGAGACTCTTTTTATGCAGAAAGCAGGTTGCAAAGTGCGGAAGCAATTTTTAAGAAGGCTGGTCAGATGATTCATGAAGGCGCAGATATCCTTGACATTGGCGGTCAAAGTACAAGACCCGGAAGTGCACGAATTTCGCCAGGCGAAGAATTATCGCGTGTGTTGCCTGCGATAGAATTAATCAAAAAGCAATTTCCTGAAGTAATAATATCAGTTGACACTTATGATGCTTCGGTGGCAAGGCAGGCGGTTGATGCAGGCGCTTCAATCGTTAATGATATAAGTGCCGGCGAAAAGGATAAAACAATGCACGCAACAGTTGCGAAACTTGGCGCTCCTTATATATGCATGCACATGAAAGGAACTCCCGAAACTATGCAGGAAGAGGCAGTGTATGAAAACATAACAAAAGAAGTACTGGATTATTTTATCCGGAAAATATACCAACTCAGGCAGGCAGGTATTAAGGATATTATTATTGACCCAGGATTTGGATTTGCAAAAACAATTTCGCAGAATCTTACTTTATTAAGAAATCTCCCCTTATTAAAAATAACCAACCTTCCTTTAGTGGCCGGTCTTTCAAGAAAGTCAACTGTTTATAAAACACTGAATATTCCTGTAGAAAATTCTCTCAATGGCAGTACGGTGCTTCACACGATGGCGCTGCAAAATGGAGCGGATATTTTGAGGGTGCATGATGTAAAGGAAGCAAAAGAAACGATTGCATTATTTGTTGCTTACGGTAAAGCATAAACGCCCCCGGTTGCCGGGAGCGTTTTAACATATAATTTGTATCATTAATTATTTACCCTGGCCCTGCGCCTGTGGTTGCTGTTGTTGTTGCATTTGTTGCAATTGCTGCATCATTTTCTGTTGTTCCTGCATTTTTTTCTGGTATGCTTCCGCCGGCATTACATCCAGTATGGAAACCTCAAATATCAATGGAGTGTTTCCCGGTATGTCTGCGCCAGCACCCCGTGAACCATAAGCCAGATGCGAAGGAATAAACAAACGCCCTTTCCCGCCCTTTTTGAAATAAACAAGCCCGTCGGGCCAACCTTCGATAGCACCACGCTCTCCCACCATGAAGGTATAGGGCTTTACAGACTTTCCGGTGGAATCATAGCTCTGGTCAAAAACTTTGCCTGAAAGGGTCATTCCTTTATAATCGACTGTAATGGCTTTGCCATTTTCTACCTGGTCTCCTGTGCCGGGGTTTTGAATTTCAACATAAGTTCCCCGAGCGGTTTTTGTGGCGGTAATATTATTTTTTGCCAGGTAATCACTTAAGATTTTATCGTCTATGCCTTCCTGTTTAATCACTGCAATTGAATCAAGCCTTCTTAAATTTTCCATGGTCTCTTTCTTCATAGCTTCAGCCTGGGCCGGATCGGTAATTACATCAAGTATTTTAAAACGGTAACCAAGGTACTGTCCTTTTTTCGCGAAAGGAGGCACCTGGTTAAATTTCATAATAGAATCTACAAGTATGCGTGTAATAATGCTGTCACCTTTTTTCGCAGCCTTGAATATTTCAATATACTCGGGGGGCAATTTGGTAGAATCTATTTCCATTAACTGGGGAACCGAATCGAAAGGCGTTGCCATTAAAGAGTCGTTGTAATAACTATAGGCAGTGAATTTCACGGTATTGCCATATTTAACCTCTTTGCCACCGCTGCCATCTACTATTTTGAATTCCAAACCATTTTTGGTTTTTACAAATTTGCGTTCAGTGCATCCTGCAGCCAATACTAAAATTGATGCGGCTGCCAGGAAAATTGATTTGTTCATGTTTATTTTTTTTTTTAGAATTGATAACTTTTTAATTGTTCTTTATTTTCTTTAATGGCTTCTTTAAACTTTCTTACCACCTCTTCCAAAGGTTCGGAATTTTTACCGCCGGCGGCATTAAAATGACCTCCGCCATTAAAATATTTTCTGGCAAATGTATTAACGTCAAAACCACCCTTGCTGCGAAATGAACTTTTGCGCTCGTCACCACGGTCAATGATTACCGCCGCCAGCTTAATTCCTTTTATGCTCAGGGGAAAATTTACCAGGCCTTCTGTATCACCGGTTTTTACATTGTATTTAATAAGATCCTGTTGCGGAACAGTGATAAGTGCGGTATTGTATTCATAAAACACTTCCATCCTGTTCAATAAAATATTTCCGAAGAAACGGAATCGCCCTTCCAGGAAATTATCAAACAGATTCTCGTGAACGGCGCTGTGTTCAAGACCCCTGTCTTTGAGGTCGGCAATCATCCTGTGCACCCCGGCTGAAGTAGAGGTAAATCTGAAAGAACCGGTATCAGTCATCACACCTGCATAAAGGCATTCTCCAACCTCCTTATTTAACTTACTATTTTGCCCGCTTTCGATTATAAAATCATAAACCATTTCCGCGGTCGAACTTTTGGAAGCATCACTAATTCCATAATCAAAAGCAGCTACCTGGGGTTGTTGATGATGGTCGATTAAAATTTTTTTACCATGAAACCCCAAAAGAACCGGCTCCATTTTCTTTACCCTGTTTAGTACATTAAAGTCAAGGCAAAAAACCCATTCTGCCTGTTGCAGGGCGCCATTTGCTTTATCAATTTGTATTTCAAAATCAAGCACTTTTTTTGCCCCGGGCATCCAGTTTAAAAAGCCCGCCCAGTTGGTAGGCGATATTACGGTAACGGTATGTCCAAACTGCAGCAGGAAATGATATAAACCCAGTCCCGAACCCATTGCATCAGCATCGGGTTTCTGATGGAATGTGATGACAATATTCTTTGGCTCTGCAAGTAACGGAAATATTTCGCTGATAGGTTTCATAAAATGGGTGCAAAAGTAGATTTAAATAGTCAATATGCCAATAAGCTATCGGCCGTAATGATTTTCTTTAGCAAAACGTAAAGAACTACCGGATAATAAGTCCATTGATGGCACTATCATTATTATTAATGCGATTTAATTCTTTGACTATTATTTATTTGTCCAGGTATTGTTATCAAAATTGGAATCGGGAAAAATGTGTCCAGGATCTATGACCACACTGTTTAGGCTTTCGGTTGTATTAAGTTTTACAATCCATTTTGATCCATTTTGCCAAACTTCCACTGGAATTTTTACGGTTCCCGTTTTACCACTTTTAGTTTCATAGCTCAGGTAAACGGGCATTGCCATCCGGTCAAGATTTAAGATGGTTACCAGTGCCCCTTTCGTTGAATCATTATCTACGTAGGCAACACCTGAAACAGCCTGGTCGAGCTTATAATTTTCAACAAACATTCCTTTCCAGAACCAGCCAAGATCCTCACCTGATGCATTTTCCATCGTCCTGAAAAAATCCCAGGGAGTAGGGTGCTTATAGGCCCATTTTTTTATATAAGTTTGAAAAGCATAATCGAATCTTTCATGCCCTAAAATTTCATCTCTTAATATTGTAAGCGCATAGCCCGGCTTGCTATAAAGCGCTAAACCAATATTAGCTTCCTTAAGTGCATCCGGCTCGCTCATCACAGTTTCCGTACTGCTGCCAAACATATTTTTATAATATGCGCTCGTGTTACGAGGCCTCGGTTTATACTCTCCATTATTAAAATCGATAGCAGCAATGGAATTAATAAAAGTATTAAAGCCTTCATCCATCCAACCATATTTTCTTTCATTGCTTCCAACAATCATAGGAAACCAGGTATGTCCGAACTCATGATCTGTAACACCAAACAGCCCACCCATTCGTGCTTTGTAACCGCAAAAAACAATGGAAGGATATTCCATGCCACTTACGTTGGAAGCGACATTTGTAGCTGTGTTATATGGATATTCAAACCATCTTTTAGAATAGTTTTCTATACTGCCTTTAGTATATTCAGTTGATCTTCCCCACGCACTGTCCCCGGCCGATTCCTCTGGATAAACACTCATAGCCAAAGCCTTTCTCCCTGATGGAAAATTCATTCTTGCAGCATCCCATATAAATGATTTGGATGACGCCCATGATACATCTCTTGCGTTATTTATTTTAAAATGCCAGGCAAGCCTTGCTCTTTGCGGACGTGAAGAAGGATCATTTATCTCCGCGGCGGTTCTTATCATGACGGTTTTATCACTTTGCTTTGCCTGGTTGTATCTTTTAAATTGTGCAGGAGTTAGCACTTCCTGCGGATTGAGCAACTCACCCGATCCTGCTACAATGTGGTCTGCGGGCGCCGTTATAGTATAATCATAATCCCCATAATCCAGGTAAAATTCACCTGCTCCAAGATAAGGTAATGTATTCCATCCTTCAATATCATCATATACACACATGCGGGGATACCATTGGGCTATTGCATATATCTTTCCATTTTTTGTGTCAAGAATACCGGTTCTATCTGATCCGTAAGCAGGAATAAGATATGAGTAATCAATTTTAAATTGGATAGAACCGCCATTGGGTGCCAACGGTGTAGAAAGACGAAGTTGCATGCGGGTATCACTAATAACATTGGTAAGGTTCGTTGTTTGGATGTTCCCTTTTGCTGCAGGTAAAAGTTTTACAGATTGAATTTTATAGCCACCGTCAAATTTTGAATTCACATCACCATACCGGCTGCGCCTTGTGGCTGGTGTTTTTGCCTGGCCGCGTGAATCAAGATCGTAAAGATTTTGATCAAGATACAACCATACATATGATAAAGGATGCGGGCTGTTGTT
>JBDTMP010000088.1:0-19272 GCA_039934215.1 Ginsengibacter sp. | reverse complement strand
TTTTTATTTGGCAGGCAATCTAAAAGCCGTTTCTTTATCGGGAACGGTTTTTTACTTCTTTCGTTTGAATTAAAATTCCAGCTTAAAAAAAAATTGATTGTAGTTTCATTTCACTTTCTTATTTTTGAAATCTAATGCAAAACGCAAAAGCATATTTCCAATTTTATTTTAACTATTATTTTAGAAATAGACCGGGAAGCTTTTGTTACCATTGAAATTAAACTGATAACATAAAAGATCCCGGCTAAAAAGCCGGGATTTTTGTTTTAACCCATTTGCTGTATGATTAATAAGAGAATTTCAATCCAGGGGTACGAAGGCAGCTTTCACCAATTAGCCGCCCGGCAATTTTTTGGGAAAGATGTAGAGGTCATCTGCTGCCCCACTTTCAGAGAAGTGGTAAAAATAGCTGCCGATCACAAACGAAGCGATGGTGGGATTATGGCAATTGAAAATTCTCTGGCAGGCAGTATTTTGCCCAATTATAATCTCCTTCAAAAAAGTAATTTAATAATTATAGGAGAGATATACCTGCAGATTAAGCAGAATCTTCTTGTAAATCCGGGGGTAAATTTAGAGGATATCCGTGAAGTGCATTCTCATCCCATGGCGCTGCTCCAATGCATGGAATTTTTGGAAAAGCATAACTGGAAATTAATTGAAACAGAAGATACCGCTCTTAGCGCAAAAAACGTGCATCAGCACCATAGCAAGCATATTGCCGCCGTTGCGGGTAAACTGGCCGCCGATCTTTTTGAATTAGTTAACCTGGCGCCTAATATTCATACCCTTAAAAATAATTACACGAGATTTTTGGTATTGCAAATACCAGAGACTAATAACGAAATAGAAAATGCTGATAAGGCATCCATAATTTTCCAGACCGATCATTCCAAAGGAAGCCTCGCAAAAGTGCTTACCAAAATTGCTGATGGCGGTATCAACCTGAGTAAACTTCAATCAATGCCCATCCCGGGTAGCGATTGGAGATATTCTTTTCATGCAGATATGGAATTTGAAAGCTTAGAACAATTTAATACCGTAATTCAAAATATTACGCCTTTAACTATAGATATGAAAGTGTACGGTATTTACAAAAACGGAAAAATCTTGCACACCCAAAAAAAGGATTTATGAAAGAGGACACAGATACAAAGCAAAGTTCAGTCCCGGCCAGGCGCCCTGAAGATTTTACCGGGAAAATTTCTGTGGCGAAACGTTTAGATAATATTGGTGAGTATTATTTTTCTCAAAAGCTAAGGGAAATTGATGAACTAAATAAAGCGGGCAAACAGGTAATTAACCTGGGTATTGGCAGCCCTGATCTTCCCCCTCATGATGATGTTATAAAAGTTTTGCAGGAAGAGTCAGCGAAGCCTAACACCCATGCATACCAGAATTATAAAGGAAGCCCCGTTCTAAGAAATGCAATTTCAAAATGGTATAAAAAATGGTATGACGTAGAATTAAATGCAGATACAGAAATATTGCCATTGATTGGAAGCAAAGAAGGAATTATGCATATTTGTATGACGTATATAAATGAAGGAGATGCCGTTCTTATACCAAATCCGGGCTACCCTTCCTATAGAAGTGCCGCAAAAATAGCTGGCGCTAATTTAATTGAATACATACTTAAGCAGGAAAATAACTGGTTACCGGATTTTGAGCAACTGGAGAAAAATGATCTTACTAAAGTAAAGCTGATGTTCGTCAATTATCCTCACATGCCTACCGGCCAGTTACCTACAAAAGAGTTTTTTACACAATTGATTTCATTTGCAAAAAAACATGGAATCCTACTGTGCCATGACAATCCATATAGTTTTATTCTTAACAAAAGCCCGATAAGCCTGCTGGAAACAGAAGGCGCGAAAGATGTCGCTATTGAGTTGAATTCTTTAAGTAAAAGCCATAATATGGCAGGATGGAGAATAGGTATTCTTTCCGGGGCGAAAGAAAGAATAACAGATGTGTTGCGCTTTAAATCGAATATGGATAGCGGGATGTTTTTGCCCTTACAACTTGCCGCGGCAAAGGCTTTGGAACTTGGCCAGGATTGGCACGATGCCTTGAATAATATATATGAAAAAAGAAGAAAAAAAGTTTTCGAACTCTTGCAATTATTGAATTGCGCCTACGATACTAACCAGGCCGGTATGTTTGTATGGGCTGCAATTCCCGTGGAGTTTAAAGATGGTTACGCTTTAAGTGATAAAATTTTATATGGGGCAAATGTATTCATTACACCAGGTGGTATTTTTGGAAGCGCCGGCGATAAATATGTCAGGGTGAGCCTTTGCACTACTGTAGAAAAAATTGAAGAAGCAATTAAAAGAATTAAAAATTAAGCGCCTCAATGCAAAAAAAATATGATACCAGGACGGTCTTGCCTTTGAGCCCTGCTTCGAAGGGCATGGAGGCCGTGAATGTAGCAATAATAGGTACGGGTTTAATAGGTGGATCAATGGCAATTGCTTTAAAAGAATATGGCATTGCATCAAAAATTATTGGCGTTGAAATAAATAACGAATACCGGCAACAGGCACTTGATCTATTATTAGTTGATGAAATAAATGAACTGAATGACGCGGTTTCAAAATGCGATGTTGTGATCCTTGCGGTTCCTGTAGATATCGCTACAAAAATGATTGGCGATATTTTAAATAAAGCAGATAAAAAAATTGTCATTGATGTTGGCTCAACCAAAGGAGCAATATGCGAGGCTGCTTCAAAAAGCAAAAACAGGAATAGATTCGTAGCGACACATCCCATGTGGGGTACTGAATACAAAGGCCCGGAAGCGGCCGTGAAAGGGGCCTTTGTTGACAAGGCGGTTGTTATTTGTAATAAAAAAGAGAGTGATGCTGATGCGATTGAATTTACTGAAAATATGTATCGTCAATTAGGAATGCATTTGATTTATATGGATGCCGTTTCTCATGATGTGCATGCTGCTTATGTAAGCCATATTTCTCACATCACTTCTTTTGCGCTCGCAAATACTGTATTAGAAAAAGAAAGAGAAGAAGATGCCATATTTGAATTAGCGAGTGGTGGTTTTGAAAGCACGGTAAGACTCGCCAAAAGTAATCCTGCCATGTGGGTGCCGGTTTTTGCGCAAAACCGTGAAAATGTACTTGACGTTTTGAATGAGCATATTTCACAATTAAGAAAATTTAAAAGTTGCCTGGAAAAAGAAAACTATGAATACTTAACGGAACTGATTGAAAACGCTAATAAAATAACAAGAATTTTAAAATAAAATATTGGATGCTCACCTTAGAATTCAAATATTTATCAACAACTATTACATGACTTTCAGAGAGGCAGAAATAAGTGATATAGGGCAAATACAATTAGTAAGGCATTCAGTCAAAGAAAATGTTTTATCAAATCCTGCTTTGGTAACTAATGAGGACTGTGAAGAATTTTTAACTCTTCGGGGTAAAGGATGGGTGTGTGAAATTGAAAATAGAATTGTAGGATTTGCTATTGCAGATTTAAAAGAAAACAATATCTGGGCTTTATTTATTCATCCCGGGTTTGAAGGGAAAGGTATTGGCAGCAAATTGCATGACATGATGCTGGAGTGGTATTTTTGTCATTCAAAAAAAGATGTTTGGTTGGGAACATCTCCTGGAACAAAGGCCGAAAGATTTTACAGAAAGCATGGCTGGCGGAAAACAGGGAGGCATGGAAAAAATGAAATAAAATTTGAAATGACATTTAATGAATACAATACAATTCATTCCAATTAGCTACAACTAACGGATATTTAAAGATTTTAAAATTAAATTTACAATGCAAACAGAAACAAAAACAATGAAAGATGTAATGCAGGAAAAATGGCATAAAAGGCCCATCATTATAAGCGGCCCCTGCAGCGCCGAAACCGAGGAGCAGGTGGTAGAAACTGCTCAGAGGCTTGCAAAAACAGGAAAGGTAGATATGCTTCGTGCCGGAATCTGGAAACCCCGTACCAAGCCGGGAATGTTTGAAGGAATTGGTACAAAAGGCTTACCATGGATGGCCCATGCAAAAAAAATCACCGGCCTCCCTATAACCGTAGAAGTAGCGACGGCAAAGCATGTGCAGGATGCTTTACAATTTGATGTTGATATGTTATGGATCGGGGCAAGAACGACAGTGAATCCTTTTAGTGTGCAGGAAGTATGCGATGCATTGCGTGGTGTCGATATTCCCGTTCTCATAAAAAATCCGATTAACCCCGATCTTGAATTGTGGAGTGGTGGTATAGAAAGATTACATAAAGCAGGAATTAAGGAGGTGGGAATGATTCATCGCGGATTTTCAAACTATGGGAATACTGAATTTCGCAACGCTCCTATGTGGCATTTACCGATCGAAATGAAAAGAAGATTCCCTGGTATGTTGCTTATTTGTGACCCTTCACACATTTGTGGAAACCGGACACTTTTGCAGAGCATTGCGCAGAAAAGTATTAACCTGGATTTTGATGGACTGATGATTGAAACCCATATTGATCCTGATAATGCATGGAGCGATGCCAAGCAACAGGTAACTCCTGAGCGTTTGTCTGAAATGCTTGATGATCTTATCTGGCGTTTTGAAAACACTGACAAAGAGGAGTTCCTAACGGCACTGGCTACCCTGAGAGAACAGATCAATCATATTGATGATGAATTATTAACCCTCATAGGACAGCGCATGAAAATCGCTGACAAAATTGGAGTATATAAAAGAGATAATAATATTACCATATTACAAACCAATCGCTGGAACGATATCCTGGCCAGAGCTTTTACAAAAGGCGAGAAGCTTGGACTAAGTAAAGATTTTATTACAAAATATTTTGATGCTGTGCATCTTGAAAGTATTAATCACCAGAACAAAATTATGAATGAGTAGTAATTCAGCAATCCATTATAAATTTTCCGGTAAAGAAGTTGACTGTTTTTTTGATGCTGACTTTGAAATTATAGAAACGATCGTTGAGAAGCAAAATACTATTTTCATCACCGATGAGAATCTATATGCCGTGCATCATGATAAGTTTTCAGGCTGGAAAATTATCGTCATCAAACCAGGTGAGCAATACAAAAACCAGGAAACTGTAAATGAAATAATTGCTCAGTTAATAAATTTACAGGCAGACAGGCGAACTTTCATCGTGGGAATCGGCGGCGGTGTTGTCACTGATATCACAGGTTTTGTTGCATCAATTTACATGCGTGGCTTAAGGTTTGGTTTTGTGCCAACAAGCATTCTTGCAATGGTAGATGCATCGGTAGGTGGAAAAAATGGAATTGACGTAGGTGTATACAAAAACCTGGTCGGAACAATACATCATCCTGAGTTTTTATTATATGATTATACTTTCCTGGAAACTTTGCCTGATGACGAATGGACAAATGGCTTTGCTGAAATTATTAAACATGCATGTATCAAAGACAGGGAAATGTTTCATACTCTCGAAAAAAATTCTTTAGTGAAATACCAGTCTTCAGTTGAACTAACAGGAGACCTTATCAGGCAGAATGTAGAGATAAAATATAATGTTGTAGCAAATGATGAACATGAAACTGGTGATCGCAAGCTTCTTAATTTTGGACATACAATAGGGCATGCAATTGAAAACGCCAGTAAGCTTTCACATGGAAACGCAATCAGCATTGGTATGGCTGCGGCATGCCGTATCTCGGAGAAAATAAACAAGTTTGATGGTGAGGAAAGTAATAAAGTGATTAACCTTTTACAGAAATATGGGTTGCCCGTGTCCTTTGACTTTGATAAGCAAAAAACATGGGACATATTGCAGCATGATAAGAAAAAGGCTGGTACAAATATGAATTTTATTGTACTGGATCAAATCGGCAAAGCATCCGTACAACCTATAGCAATGGAACAACTACACGAAATTTTTAAAGAGATATTATAGTGATAGCACGTATTTCGCCTTCAAGAATCACCGGCACTATTAATGCGCCTTCTTCAAAAAGCAGTATGCAGCGGGCCTGCGCATTGGCGCTCATTTCAGAAGGCACAACAATTATTGCAAATGCCGGCAAAAGTAACGATGAGCTTGCGGCTCTCGATATTATAAGCAAGCTTGGCGCGACTGTAGATACGTTGAGGAGTGAAATAATCGTCACTTCTTCGAATCATATTTTTTTGTCCCCCGATAAAAAAAAGCACACTATAGTTTCTTGTGGTGAAAGCGGCTTGTCTTTAAGAATGTTTGTTCCTGTAGCAACCTTATTTAATCATGACATTACTTTCACGGGGAAAGGAAGTATTCTTACAAGGCCTATAAATTTTTTTGACGAGGTTCTTCCGAAATTAAAAGTTTCTGTACGATCCAATGACGGCAGGCTTCCGCTTACGATCAAAGGCCCGTTGATACCAACTGATATTGTAGTGGACGGATCATTAAGTTCCCAGTTTTTGACAGGACTTCTCATCGCTTATGCAAAAGCATGTACGGCTCCCGTTAGTATTAAAGTAAACAACCTTTCAAGTAAGCCTTACATAAGTCTTACACTCGATATTTTAAAGCAATTTGGCTTTGATATTGAAAATGAAAATTATGAGAAGTTTACTATTTTACCACGTAAGGCAGTAAGTGGTCATAGTATAAAATATACGGTGGAAGGGGATTGGAGTAATGCTGCCTTCTTATTGGTTGCCGGTGCGATTGGGGGAGAAGTAACCGTGAAAGGTGCAGATATGAATTCCACACAAGGTGATAAAAAAATAATTAGCGCACTTGAATCAAGCGGGGCATTTGTAAAGGCTGAAAAAAACGCAATTACAGTAAAAAGCAGGCAGCTGTCGGCGTTTAATTTTGATGCTACACACTGTCCTGATCTTTTTCCTCCCCTTGTAGCATTGGCCGCATATTGTAAAGGGACGTCCGTAATAAAAGGTGTGCACAGGCTTCTGCATAAGGAAAGCAACCGCGGCCTTACTCTTAAAAAAGAGTTTGCAAAAATGAATGTTGCCATTGAATTGCTCGACGATGACATGACAATAAAAGGGGCAAAGGAAATTAGGGGCGCGAAAGTAACTTCGCACAATGACCACCGGATCGCTATGGCATGCGCTGTAGCCGCTTTGGGTGCGAAAGGCATTACAGAGATTGCCGGCGCTGAGGCTGTAAAAAAATCGTATCCTCAATTCTTTGATGATATTAAAATGCTTAAAGCATCTCTCCAGGTTTTATAAAACTGTAAATGCTAAAGGTGTAAGAGCGAATTTCATAAACAATACCTTTGCGTTTTTTAGAGATTACTTTCTGAAAGTATTTGATAGAAAACAATAGAGGGCTATTCTTACAGGGCTCAAAACAAATCAAAATTTAAAATTGAATGTCTTACACAGTAGCAATAACGGGGCGCCCAAATGTGGGAAAGAGCACTTTTTTCAATCGTATGCTTGAGCAAAGAAAAGCTATTGTTGATGACATAAGCGGCGTAACCCGCGACAGGCAATATGGCGTAGCGGATTGGGCTGGGAAAGTATTTAATCTAATTGATACAGGTGGTTTTGTGGCACACAGCAATGATATTTTTGAAAGAGAAATCCGAAAGCAGGTGCACATTGCGGTTGAAGAAGCCAATGCCATTATTTTTATGTGCGATGTAACCACAGGCATTACCAGCCTTGACCAGGAGATGGCCGATATGTTGCGCCGTTCCCCCAAGCCGGTTTATCTTGTGGTTAATAAAGTTGATAATCATGCCCGGCTTCTTGAGGCGTCAGAATTTTATAGTTTGGGATTTGAAAAGATATTTTTCCTTTCTTCAATTAGCGGGACTGGCAGCGGAGAATTGCTTGATGAAATTTGCTCCATCATTCCAGATGAGCCAGCCGAAGAAAGTACCGACCTGCCGAAATTTGCAATCATAGGCCAGCCCAATGTTGGAAAATCTTCCCTGTTAAATGCACTCACCGGGCAGGAGCGCACCATTGTAAGCAATATCGCTGGCACCACCAGGGATTCTATACACACGGTATATAATCTTTTTAATAAAGAATTTATTTTAATAGATACCGCGGGTATAAGGCGTAAAACCAAAGTGAATGAAGATCTTGAATTTTACTCCGTAATACGTGCGGTGAAAGCGGTAGATGAAGCCGACGTTTGCCTGTTGCTGCTCGATGCGGAAAAAGGAATTACAGCGCAGGATATTAATATTTTTTCATTAGCGGAAAAAAAAGGAAAAGGATTGCTGGTGCTCGTAAATAAGTGGGATACGGTAAAAAAAGAAACCAACACCGCACGTGATTATGAAAAAATGTTGAAGCAAAAACTGGCGCCTTTTACTGACGTGCCTGTGATATTTATTTCAGCTACTGAAAAACTTCGTATTTACCAGGCGATGGAAGCTGCCTTAAAAGTATATGAAAACAGGAGGCAAAAAATAGCCACGTCAAAGTTGAATGATGTTATGCTGAAGGCAGTAGAATCTTATCATGCCCCCGTCGTAAGAGGACATGCCGTTACAATAAAATACGTTACTCAATTGCCCTCCGTTGTTCCATCATTTGCTTTCTTTTGCAACTTTCCTGATGATATTAAAACTCCTTATAAAAACTATCTGGAAAACCAAATGCGTGAAAAATTTGATTTAACAGGTGTGCCTATACGTATTTTTTTCAGAAAGAAATAGGATTGCTTTTATTCTTTATTTGTAGAATTAGTATAATTTGGATAGTTTTGCCCATTCAAAAAATCTAAATAAAAACACATGAAAAAATTATTTGCGATTGTAGCTATTGCTGCATTTATGACTGCGTGTAATGATAGCAGCACCACAACAGAATCTACTGATTCAGATTCTACCAATATGATGAACGATAATGCCATGAGCTCAGACACTTCGATGAGCAATTCCACAATGAACGCTCCAATGGCAATGACGGAAGGAAGCATGATGATGAAAGATGGTAAAATGATGGTAATGAAAGACGGGAAAACTTTAGAGATGAATGAAACTATGACCTGTACAGATGGTTGCAAAGTAAAGCCTTCAGGTGAGGTTGTAATGAAAGATGGCAAGACTATGATGATGAAGGAAGGTGAAGTGATCGATAAAGATGGCCACATGATGGATGCCAATGGCAAAATGATGATGGACGATAAAATGATGGGTGACTCGATGAAGAAATAAATGATATTTTACTGATAAAAAAATCCCCTTCAATGGGGATTTTTTTTTGACTTAGCTACGAGTTGAAACATGTTGATAAAAAAATAATAATTAATCAGAGCCTAACTAAATTTTCTTTCTGATAATATTCCCCTGGAAATGCCGGGAGATTTTTTTTGCTTATACACGGGATGATTCACCGGATTGCTGGAATTGATAGATTGCTTTTCGCTTTCTAAATGTTTTATAACAAAAAAACCTATAAGTATAATTAAAAGAATTAAAATTACGGTCACATACAGCCACAGCAAATCTTTAATACTGCGCTTTTCTTTATTTGATTTCTTCTTTTCAAGTTGCTTTTTAAGATTGATATTAAGTTGTTCTACCAATGCTGAGACATCTTTCTTGTTTTTAAAACCATCCAGCCCTTCCATTGCATCATTCATCATTTCAGAATCGATCATCGCTTTCTCAAGCGTATGCTTTTCCTCTGCAGATAATTTATCACTGAGGTAATCCATCAGCTTCTGGTTGTCAATATCTTTATTGCTATGCGATAATATGTTTAGTAAATCATCATTCATTTAATTATCAATTATTAATTATCACCTTCCATCATTAATTTTAAATTTCTTTTTCCATTTTGAATATAGCTTTTTACCTGCAACATAGAAAATCCTGTCGTATCAGAAATCTCATTATAAGATTTTTTTTCAAGGTAAAATAAAGTTACACATTGTTGTTGTTCAGCATTAAGATCGAGGAGACACTTTTGCATTTTGCTTAAAAGGATATCTTTTTCAATAAGTGGAATTGTATCCAAAGGCTCATCCGGTGATTTTATAATGTGCTCATTTAACTCCAGCGGCCCTTTCCCCTTATTCCTTAGAATCATGAGGCAATTATTTTTTGCAACCATGTAGATCCAACTCTTAAAATAATCCACCTTGTATTTATGCAGCTCGTCTATCACCTTTAAGAAAACCTGCTGCACGCAATCTTTGGCATCTTCTTCACTTTTTAAATATTTCATGCAGACTCCCAGTAGCAAAAGCGTGTATCGCGGAAGTAACAATCCAAGCCATTTATTATCATGGTCAGTATAAAATTTTTGCAGTAGCTCGTCATCTGTTATATGTTTGTCTGTCTGCGATTGCAAGTGCTTTTACAATTTATTCCTTTGAGATGTAAACATAAATAAATTCCATAAGTTACATTTGTAATAAACATAAAAAATTCTATGCAATACGCGGTGTGCTGTGTACCTGTGAGTCCTTTAAGAGCTGAGCCTTCCCACAAATCTGAAATGGTATCGCAGCAATTGTTTGGCGAAAAATCTGTTTTAAAGGAAGCTGGTGTGGATAATTGGGTGAAAGTTGTTTTAAAATATGATGGCTATGAAGGGTGGTGCCAGTTTAGTCATTTGGCGGAAATTGATGAAGATCATTATATCAAAATTGATAAAGACCTTACAGCAGGCTGGGTGAATGAAGTTGATTATAATGGCCATTATATGTTTGTTCCTTTGGGGAGTTCGCTTTCCGCATTTAAGAATGGTATGGCTTTCTGGCGAAAAAATTCAGTCCATTTTAAAGGAGAAATATGGAACCCTGAAGAAATAAAAATCACGCCTAAAATTATAAGGCAGGTAGCTTATAAATTTTTAAATACCTCTTACCTGTGGGGTGGAAAATCAGTGTTTGGCAGTGACTGCAGTGGTTTTGCGCAAATGACTTATAAATTGCTAAATATACATCTGCCAAGAGATGCCTGGCAGCAAGCTGAGAAAGGAGAAACAGTAAATTTCCTGCAGCAGGCTCACTGCGGCGATCTTGCTTTTTTTGATAATGAAGAAGGACGAATAACGCACGTAGGCATTTTACTTAACCAGCATGAAATTATTCATTCATCCGGTAAGGTACGCCTGGATAAAATTGACAACCAGGGGATCGTTAATCTTGAAACAAAACAACAATCACATAAGTTGAGAATTATCAAAAGATATTTCTGAAATATTATTTTCCCGGGAATATATTTCTCTCAGTTTTATCATCTAATGCGTTTGCGGATTTTTAGTAGAGGATGAAAATGATCGTGGTTCCCCCGGATTAAATATTTTAAAAGCAATAATTTTTGCGGAGGCAGATTATGTTTAAGTTTTTATATTCGTAGTAATTTCTGTTGTTTTTTCATTATCATCATCTTTTACCCTCTTATCTAAAAAAAGCATTTTGAAAGCAACAGCAATCATTATTATTGCGAATACTTTTTTTACAGTTTCCTGTGACAGGGCCAAAGCTATTTTACTTCCAAAATAGCTGCCCGCTAAAAACCCTGCCGCTACCAGCCATACAATACGCATATCAACATAGCCGGCTTTGTAATACTGCCATACTCCCAATATTCCTATTGGCAATAATAATATCCCCAAAGATGTGCCCTGCGCCTCTTTCTGGGTAAAACTTAAAAAATAAATTAGTGCAGGTACTATTATGATTCCTCCGCCTACACCTACCAAACCACCTAATATACCGGCAGCGAATCCTATTATCAATAAAATAATAATTACGTTTATACTCATATTATATTATTTAAGAAGAAGTTTATTTGGGAAAGGTTTGTTTGTAAAATTCAATAGATTCATTAATTATTTCAAACGCTTTTTCTTTGGTTTGAAAATCATTAATTTCTACTTTTTTATTTTCTAAAACCTTGTATTGCTCGAAATAATTTTTAAGCACTCTTATAAAATGCTGCGGTAAATCATCCATATTTTTTATATAGTTTACACCGGGATCTTTTACGGCAACTGCTATTATCTTATCGTCTATAAGACCTGTATCAATCATTTGCATATTTCCAATTACATAGGCTTCCACGAGGCATAAAGGCTGTATGGATTCCGAACACATAACCAGGATATCCAGGGGGTCGCCATCCTGCCCTAGCGTCTGGGGAATTAAGCCATAATTTACCGGGTAATGAAAAGAAGAATAAATAACACGGTCAAGTTTCAACAGTCCTGTTTTTTTATCAATCTCGTATTTTGATTTCGATCCCTGTGAAATTTCTATTAGTGCATTTACAGTCTGCGGCGCATTCTCACCGAAATGCGCGCCATGCCATGGATGAAGTACATACATAAATTAATTTTTTTAATGGTTAATGTTATCGTGCTTTTAAAAGGCACAATGTTATTTTCGTGATTTGTATGCTATCACTTCTGCTTTTTCAATGGTGATAAGGCCGCCCGAATTTGTATGTTCAAACAATTGCTCTACAACTTTTGTAAAGGCCCTGATCTTATCTTCCATGTCAACAATTTCTATTATCAAAGGCATGTCGATAGAAATATCAAAAAGCTTTGTCGTATGGATTTTGCTGTTGGCTCCAAAGCCCATAATGCCCCTCGTGACAGTTGCTCCCGACAGGCCCTGCTTTTTTGCTTCAAATACAATTGTTTCGTAAAGAGGTTGCTGGCCGGCTTTATCTGCTTCACCTATAAAGATGCGAAGTAATTTTGCATTTGGATCATTTTCCATTTTTTAAATCAATTTAATAATAGAAATACCCGCAAATGTTGCGGCAAGCCCAACAATTACACTGGACGCGACATAAGATAAAGCAAGCCAGTTTTGCCCATCGCGTATTAAGGCGATCGTTTCATTTGAGAATGAAGAGAAAGTTGTAAAGCCCCCTAAAAACCCGGTCACTAAAAAAAGCCTCCACTCCATAGAAATATAACTTCTTTCACTAAATCCAAAAATAACACCAATAAGAAAACATCCGATAATATTTACGCTCAAGGTTCCAAACGGAAATGTAGAAAGAAATTTCGTTTGTATCAATTGAGTAAGCAGGTATCTTAATATTCCACCGATGCAACTACCAATTCCGACGGCTAATATTATTTTCATTTTATCTGCTGTTTATTAATTGGCCTGTGTTAAAAACATTTATTGTCATGAAATTTTTGACTGGTTCCGGTACATTAAAAAAGCGTTTTAATAGTTGGTAGCGTTACCGGTAAAAGTATATTTAAAATCGACGAGCCATTCATTTTTTTGCCGTACCATTTTTAATTTTGAAGGTTTCATTTTATAGGTGTTGGAATAACTGATAATGGTTACTGAATCTGATATTTTTTGGGTGGAATCAATAATTATATTGGCGTCTTTATAACCTTCTCTTTCCTCTTTACTTCTTTTACTGTTAAAATCCCTGAGGCCATTGAAATATTCAATATTGGTACTATCCTGTAATAAATATTTTTTTGCTTCAACATAATCTCCCTGTAACGACGCTTCAATAAATCCCCTGCCGGATTCGAGTGGATCTGTTTTTCTTATTTCCGGGGAACTATTGCAGGCAGCAAAGCCTATCACCACCACTAAAAAAAACGGTTTGATTCTATTCATATTTCTTTTTTAAAAAAACTAAGGTAAATATCTTTCCGTTCTAAATAAAAAGCACCCCGGTTGAGGTGCTTCATAAGAACTTGTTTGCGATAATCAGTGATAAATAATTTCACCCGATATGCTTATTTTTTATTTACGCTATCCATTATTTTTTGTGCCTGTTCCATCGCGGCATTTTTTATTGAGTCAATATTTTGCATATCTTCTTTACTCAGCCCTTCGGGTGAATCGTTCATTCCCCTTTTCATGTTTCCCATTCCATGTTCTTTCATTTTTTTCTGCGCCATTTCCATTAAGGTTGATTTGTCAAAAGCAACCTTCCAGTCGCCGCTTTCTTTCTTTAGCGTAAAGTCTGTTGTCTCTCCTGATTTTTTATCTTTTACAGGTACGGTTGCTTTATCGCCGTCTATTGTAGCTATCCCAAATTCTATATTTTCTTTGCCATAGTTAAGCATCTCGTTAGATTTATCGCCGGCACTTTGCATACCCATTTGCACCAAACTCAACATTCCTTCACTGTCTTTGGTAACATATTTTTTTGCTTCATCAATATTCTTTTTTGATATGGCCTCAAAAAATTTTGTAAGAACCATTTTTGGATCGCCTTCGCCGCTTTTACATCCTGATAACAAGAGAAAAAAGCTGGTTAATGCGCATAAGATAATTTTCTTCATAATAGTTTTTTAAAATGACAAATGTAGTTTTATTTATAATAAATTTTATTCTTGCTGAAATTTTATCCTCTTTATTTCCCTGCAAAATGGATTGATAAAGAGATTATCTATGGCAATAAATTTTATAGAATTGAAAGTATCTGCGGGAATCTTTATATTATGATCTGTCGCCTCTTCAATTGTTTTATAAACAAATTCCGAGCAATACATCCTGTCATTTGTATCAAGGTCAAATTGCATATCGAACTTCATACCATCATTATAAAATTTTCGGATAAGTGCGAAAACTTTTAATTGTTCATCGCTGCTTAACTCGTATCTGAAAATTCCGAAACTCCTGTTTTCATAAGGGTTACAAAAGAACTCAAAAGGGTCCCTTTTTAATTTTTGATCTTGGTTCCATTCCCCGCCTATGGCATGATATACAAAGAGTGTATCATTTTCAAAGCTTGCAATGCCGCAATGCGAATAGGTTTTATCAACTATAGACACACGCCGCATCAAATCGCTTGTAAAATCCCTGCCGGTACGAAGAATGAGGTCTCCCTGTTTTACATATTTTTTTGACCGCGAAATGACTTCAAAATCTTTATCAATATTCTGTTCCTGCTTTATTGAATTTTCTTTTGCAGAATCTTTTATATCATTTTCTTTTTTAGAGCTGCATGATGCCATAAAAAATAAAAGGCAGCATAACAGCCGCCTTTTTAACAAAATTATTTTTAAAAGAAAAATCATTTATTTACTTCCATTTCTTTTACTTTTTCTTTTTCATAGGCTTTAATAATTGCCTTCACAAGCTTATGCCTTACCACATCCTCCTCATCAAGTTCCACATGGCCAATGCCCTCAATATTTTGTAATATCCTTACAGATTTTTCCAGGCCGCTTTTTATTTTGGGCGGAAGATCAATCTGTGTAACATCGCCGTTGATGATTGCTTTTGCATTCGAACCTATTCTTGTCAAAAACATTTTGAGTTGTAGGTCAGTTGAGTTTTGAGCCTCATCAAGAATAATAAATGCATTGTCAAGTGTGCGGCCACGCATGTATGCGAGGGGCGCAATTTCAATCGTGCGTGTAGTCATATAATAGCCAAGCTTATCAGCCGGTATCATATCATCAAGCGCATCGTAAAGTGGCCGTAAATATGGATCAATTTTTTCTTTAAGATCACCGGGAAGAAAGCCAAGATTTTCACCGGCCTCAACAGCGGGCCTTGTAAGAATTATTTTCTTCACCTGTTTATTTTTTAGCGCTCTTACTGCAAGCGCAACTGCGGTATATGTTTTACCGGTACCTGCAGGTCCTATCGCAAAAACAATATCATTCTTATCAATGGCATTCACCATCGCTTTTTGATTGGCTGTTCTTGCTCTTACCGTTTTCCCATTTGGCCCGAATACCAAAACATCATTGGGATTTTTTTCAATAAAATTGTCTATAACTTTTTCATCGTCGCCGCCGAGTATTTGTTCGAGATAATTTTCGCTCATGTGCCCGTTGCGTTCAAGATATTGAACGGCAAGATTTATTTTATCTCTTGCATCTTCTATTTGTTCGGGTGCGCCACTGAGCTTGATTTGTGTGCCGCGGCTTAATATTTTGAGACGGGGAAATTTCTTTTTCAAAATATCGAGTTTTCCATTGTTAACACCAAAAAATTCTATAGGGTTTACAGTTTCGAGGTTAATGATTGTGTCTGTCAATCGGGCTTAAATTTAAGTTTGAAATAATTCTATTAAAACGGATTTAATGTTTGATCGCAAATCCAAATATAAAAATTACAAAAGTTGGTAGACTAAATTACTTATACACATGTGGTTGAAAAAGTTAAAAGTCTTTAATATTAACGGATACAGTATTATTATATTTTATTTAGCGAGTTTGTTTTTTTTTAATAATTTCGGTTCTAAATCAATAAAAATGAAAAAAAGTCTACTGATTGTTCTCGGGTGTATTGTTTGCATATTTTTTTTCCAGGCTTTTACAGTAACAAATGATCCTCAGTTTAAGAACCTGCAGATTTTACCTAAAGATATTTCTGAGCATGATCTTGATAGTGTAATGCATCACTTTTCTCAATCGCTTGGTGTAAAATGTAATTTTTGCCATGTGAGAAATGAAGATGCAAAAAAAATGGATTTCGCATCTGATGACAAACCTGAAAAAAATATCGCCCGAAAAATGATGTTGATGGCTATTGATATTAATAAAAATTATTTTACCGAAATGGAAATGGGAGATATGCATCACGACATGGACCACAACAAAATGGAAATGGGTAAAGACAGCATGAGTAAAAATAAAGGCCATGATATGGAGCACGACATGATGAGTAAAAAAACTATGGATACTACTGGAATGAATAATTCCAGATACATGCTAATGGAAGTAAATTGTTATACCTGTCATCGAGGCGCCGAGCATCCTGATTCAAAACTTCCTCCACCAAAAGACGGCCCTAAAGGACCGCCGTCGCCCCAAATACCTGCAGATAAATAACTACGCATACCAATTTGCAAACATTGTCATACTGGTGGTGAAGGTTGTAAATCTATTCAATTTCAAATAGCAGGAATTGCGTTTTCTGCTTACTATCAAAATTGTTGTCAGAAACAAATACAAGTGTTTTATGACCGTTGGGTAAGACGGGGCCGTAGCATACTCCTTCAATATTGTCAATATAAATTCCCAGGTCATCCATGTTAAGTAACAGATCTTTGGAAATCATTGTAGCTCCTTTATTTTTTATTGAAATTTCCTTCTCAATATTTTTTGCCGAAGTCAAATCAGCGAGATAAATTTTTATAGTACAACCAGCCCTTCCTGTAGAAAAAGAACGTTCAACAACGAGTAGGTTGTTTTTGCCCGCAGTAAGAATATCGCAAACCCCATTTATTTTAAATGCATCTTCCGGAAAAGGTGCGTAAGCCACCGCATCAATTTTGTAAGCATATTGTGCTACAGTTTTTTTGGTTGCGACATCATATTTTAATATTCTTATGATGCCGGTTGAATCCTTTAATCCCGCCCGTGAGCCATCATTGTACAACGGCTCTTCCACACTTACAAAAAGAGTTTTATATTCATCAGCAAAAGATAATCCTTCAAATACACTGTTTCTTCTTGGGCCTTTTTCCTCTGCACTCACAATCAATTGGTCGGGCAGAATAAGTGTATCCACATAAATTCCCTTGTCATTCATTTCAGTCACCGATGGATTTTCGAGTATCACTTTATTTCCTTTTACAATACGCTCGCCTTCACTACTCCATACAAATAAATTCTTTAAGGAATCGTACCTGATGGCTTCCGGGTCTGGTGTGTGAAACGGGTCATTAACGGTGCCGGGATAAAAATTGCCATCCCTGTTTTTTAATAAAGTAGTTTCAATAAAAACAACACTATCAATTTTATTATTGTTGATAACAATTTGAGCTTTATAGAACCTGGCAGGACTTCTCTCTGACCTGTCATCGCTTATAATGTAATAAACATTTTTTTTGCTATCATAATCAATGCCGGAGAGGCCGCCGATAATTGTGTTTTGAAACTCTTTGTTATAGGGAAAATTATATTCACTAAGAAAGGTAAGACGTCCAAATCTTTTTTCATTTACAATATGTTTTGTTGGTGTACACGAACTTGCAATAATGATTCCCAAAAATAGTAGCCCCAGTGTTAATCGCATTTTCAATTCATTAGAAAACAAATTTGAGAAAAGATTGTTGTAATAATTAAAATATTTGTGCGTAATGGCCGTGTAATTTTTTAATTTTGATATAAGAGAGTTTTAGTTATTGAAAAAATTAATTTTCTAAATAAACTTGTCAATTATGAAAGAAGCGGCCATAACAGAAAAAACAAATGCAGACCAGCCGAAGTGGCTTACTATTGTAAGAATTGTGCTTGGTTTTATTTTATTTTGGAAAGGAATAAATTTTATCCGCGATACTTCTCTTTTACAGGGAATGATTGAAAAAACAGGAATTGGAATGTTTGATAAAAATTCTTCTGCTATTGCTTTTATTATTACATATTTAAATTTACTTGGAGGACTATTTATTGCGGTAGGCCTTTTTACAAGAACCTCATCTATAATACAAATACCCATTCTTATCGGCGCCGTATTTCTTGTAAACATCCAGCAGGCCGGAAATAGTGGTTTTGAATTGGTGCTTTCAGTAATTGTTCTTTTGCTGCTTTTGCTTTTCGCCTTCAAAGGAAGTGGTGCTATCTCAGCCGATGAATATTTCAGGAGTTATTACAAGGCGGGTTCCGGGGAAGGAAACACCAGGAAATTTTTTAAGTAATTTATTTTGTATTCAACTTATTCATTATAGCGGCCAACCCATTTATTGTTCCCTCATAATATTTATCCACTTTTAAAGATGGTATGAAAGCAGTTTCAATAATCCCTTTAATTTCATAATCGGTTAAAGCTTCCTCAACTCCCGTCCCATTTTCAATTCGCAATTTTTTAAATGCATTCGACAGGCCGATAAGAATTCCATTGAATTGGCCATCTACCTGCAGCCCCCACGATTTAAATGTTTGTAGGGTAAATTCTTCCACCTGGCTTTTATTGATCATGTTGGTATCGATAGTAATGATTGCAATCTGCACTGATGTTTTATTGTGAATAGCAATTATTGTTGAGTCAAGAGTTTTAATTTCTGCTTCAGTGAAAAGATTTTCAAAATCATTCACAAAACCAACAGGATCAGGAATTTTAAAATTACGGGCCGCTGAGGATTTAGCGCTCGTTTGCGCCACGTTTGTATATTGATTATAATCCTGGCTTTGGCCCACGCAATTGGCAGACATAGCCATCAAATAAATAAGTAGATAGTTGAAAGGATTAAGAACGGGCTTCATAAATTGGATTTTGACTCATCAATACAAACGAAAGGATGGCTAATTTATTTTTAAAGCTAAAAGTTGATGCTAAACAAAAAGGATCATTTTGCTTTTCGAATTTCAAAAATCAAAAAAGATTTCAAATATTTTCCGCTCATCATTTCATTTCTCCATTGC
>JBDTMP010000087.1:0-3567 GCA_039934215.1 Ginsengibacter sp. | reverse complement strand
TTGTTCTTCTTCCCACATACCCATGTGCCCTGAATGTTTTAAAATTTTAAAATAAGTAACCGGGGCAATGTGAGATTGTTCAAGGCCTGCCTTAAGTGGAACAGCGTTATCATAAATCCCCTGCATAAAAAGAACCGGCTTTGTAAAAGTTTTTAAAATAGGTGAACGATCCGGCCTGTCTCTCATTGCTTCATAATATTGGATTAAACTATCGGGCGTAAAATTTTTGGAAAGTCTAATTAGGTTCTCAATCAAGGCGGGATTTTCTTTTTTTGTTATTTCTGAAAATAAATTTGGCGTCGTGTTTTTTAGAAACGGCCCTACGCCATTTTTTTTAATGAAATCAATTCCCTTATTTCTCATTTCTTTTTTTTGATCATCATCAGCATAAGCCGTTGAATGAAATAATCCGATACCATTCAGCAATGCCGGGTATTTTTCAGCAAAAGCTAAAGTTATGTAACCGCCCATGCTATGTCCGATTAACGTAAACGGTATTTTCTCGTTTTTTATTTCAACACCCACGATGGCTTTAATAGCATCAGCATAATCTGCAATAGAAATTTTTCCTTCTATCGTTTCCGAGAGGCCACTGCCAGGCAAATCAGGAATGATTAACTGGAAATTTTTTTTCAGTTTTTCAACCTGGTAATTCCATACCGACCCATCCTCAGCAAAGCCATGCAGCAGCATTACAGGCTTTCCTGTTCCTTCAACGCGGTAAAATATTTTTTTATTTTTAAAGCTGACCTGCTTCATATTTTTGTTTTATACTGCCGGAAAACATAATATAAACTTCTGAATATTAAAATGCCCATCACCGGCATAAGCGCGGGATTCAGGTGTTGAGGAAGATTGAACCAGCAAATGAACAAAAGCAAAATAAAGAGAGCATATAAAAAGAAATACCTGATCGCAGCTTGCTTTTTTGCATGAATATAAAATGCTGCAATTACGTTTGTCGGCCATGCCCAAAGTAAATTGTAATTGTCTTTAGTCATCAGGTGATCAGTACCTGTCCACATAAAAATAATTAGAAAGCCAAGAAGGCCTGTTACAAATAAAAGAAACCCGTCGAATGCAATTAAAGTTCTTTTTACAAAATTGTTTTTTGAAAAGCTTAAAATAACAATTAATAAAAAAAGGAAAGCAAAAATGAAAATCGGATCTGTAAGAAGATGCCTGCCCTTTGCATTTGTATCTGTATCAATGAGCTTATTTTTTTCATACACGAGATTCCTCCCGTCAACAGTGGCCGAGTCAAAACCTATCATCAGGTAGTCTGGAAGAAACATGACTTCACGCGGTTTCATTTGTACATCAAGACGGCTTCCTAATAAAATATCGATTCCCAGTTTGCTCCATTGCTTGTCGTTGTAATTGAGGTATTCATAAATAAGATCACGAAATGTTGCTTCCTTATGCAGTATTTCCGGAAAATGGACTTTGTATGCGGTTGCTTTTTCTAAAAGGTCACGAAGGCGGGTAGTACAATTATCAAATGTAAAATCATATTTATAATACCTGTTTTGCGGCATTAGGTTTGTCTGTAGCAACAGTAGTAAATTATATTTTTCAGCGCATGTCAAATTCAAAACCTGCTCAGTGATGCCCCTATTGTCATATTGATATGAATAAAGAAAAGAATTAAACTCCTCTGTTGAAATATAAAATGTAAGCTTGCCTCTTATGAATTTTGTATAAAAGCCAGGCTCTTCAAAATTAAACGTTCCATAATTATAAACGACGTCCCTGTGGCTAACAGTATCGGTTATACGTATAGCGCTATGGCCGAAGGTGCTGTACAAGTCCTCACCTGGTGTGCATGTCAATAAACTAATGCGGAGATTACAGGAATCAGGCTGCGAAAATCCTTTTATGGAAAAAAGAAACAGAAATGAAAGAAGAGAAACCTTAATGCTAATTTTTAAATACCTCATCATTAGTTACTAAATAAATTATAGTTATAGATGTTTTACAATGGCGTTAAAAGTTGCAAAGTCCCTCTCCCTGGAGAGCATGTCCCGTTTCCCCGGTAGGTTGGGGAGACTACCTGCTGTAGTTCGGCGCCTCTTTGGTAATTTCTATATCGTGTGCATGGCTTTCACGCATACCGGCATTGGTTATTTTTATGAATGTAGCTTTTTGTAATGACGGAATATCTTTTGCGCCGCAATATCCCATGCCTGCCCGTAAACCACCTGTAAACTGGTGCACCACTTCTGAAAGAAAACCTTTATAGGCAACCCGGCCTTCAATTCCTTCGGGAACAAATTTTTTGTTTTGCTCTCCTCCATTTTGGAAATACCTGTCGCTGCTGCCCTGTGCCATAGCTCCAAGAGAACCCATGCCACGATATTGCTTGAATTTCCTTCCTTCATAAATAATTGTTTCGCCGGGGCTCTCTTCCGTTCCTGCAAAAACACCACCCATCATTACGCAACTTGCACCTGCGGCAATCGCTTTCACCATATCGCCGGTATATCTTATGCCACCATCGGCGATGATGCCGATATTCATATTTTTTAATGCGGAAGCAACAACCATAAGAGCGGTGATTTGTGGAACACCGGCGCCTGCAACGATGCGTGTTGTACAAATAGAACCCGGCCCAATTCCCACTTTTACCGCATCTGCGCCTGCATCCGCCAATGCTTTTGCTCCTGCAGCAGTCGCGATGTTCCCTGCAATAACCACGATGTCTTTAAAATCTTTTTTTGCTTTTTTCAATGCATCGATCACACCCCTGGTGTGCCCATGAGCACTGTCGAGGCATATAACGTCTACGCCTACCTGTTGCAACGCATAAATCCTGTCCATGATATCTTTGGTAATTCCAACTCCGGCTCCTACCAGTAATCTTCCGAAAGAATCCTTGGCTGCGTTGGGGTGGTTGTGAACCTGTAAAATATCCCTGTAAGTGATGAGTCCCTTCAAAACTCCGGACTTGCTTACTACCGGCAGTTTTTCAATTTTATAATTTCTTAGAATCGTTTGCGCTTTTTTAAGGTCGGTTCCTTCGGGTGCGGTAATTAAATTTTCTTTTGTCATTAATTCACTCACCTTACGCCGTTTGTTATCTTCAAACCTGAGGTCGCGATTGGTTAAAATACCGACCAGCCTTCCATTATTATCAACAATAGGAATTCCGCCAATCCGGTTTTCTTTCATGAGGTGTAAAGCATCACCTATTGTAGCATCTACCAGCAATGTTATTGGATCGAGAATTAAGCCGCTTTCGCTGCGTTTTACTTTGCGCACTTCCGCGGCCTGTTGTTCAATGCTCATGTTTTTATGGAGAATACCAAGGCCGCCTTCACGGGCCAATGCAATAGCAAGAAGCGCTTCAGTCACGGTGTCCATTGCAGCACTGAGCATTGGGATATTTAATGAAATTGATTTTGTAAGATTTGTTTTTGTAATTACATCGCTGGGAAGCACCTCGCTGTATGACGGCATTAAAAGCACATCATCATACGTTAATCCTTCTCCGAAAAATTTTTGTGAAACTGTAGTTGGGTTATTTAGTGTAGCCATGTGCAAAGATAAGGGACAAGCTTAAATAGT
>JBDTMP010000086.1:0-3012 GCA_039934215.1 Ginsengibacter sp. | reverse complement strand
GTATTTGTACAAAGAATACACTGTTGCTGCCAGCATAGTTGGCACTGCAAGAAAAAAAGAAAATTCAGCGGCAAGGCTACGGCTTAGTTTTAAGCTCATGCCTCCTATAATAGTTGCTGCGCTGCGGCTAAGGCCCGGGAAAATTATTGCAAGGCATTGGTAACATCCTATTTGAAACGCTTTCAATTTTGTTATTTCTTTTTCATCATTAATTACAGGACGCTTAAACCAATCGTCAACAAACAGAAGTACAACTCCACCGGCCAGCATTATGATTGCTATTATAACAGGCTTTTCAAGAATAAGATCAATTTTTTCTTTAAATAATTTGCCAAGGATCAATGACGGAATTACAGCGATAACTAATTTGATATAAAAATTTATGCGACTAAAATCAAAAAACTTTTTCCAGTAAAGTACAACAACCGAAAGGATAGCACCCAATTGGATGGCAACAGTAAATACTGCGGTAAATTTATCAGTATTGCTTATTCCCAAAAGATTCTCGGTTATACGCATATGCGCAGTGGACGAAATTGGAATGAACTCCGTGATCCCTTCTACTATCGCGATGATTATTGATTCAACAACTGTCATTAAAATGCAAATATATTTTGGGTTTAATTAAAAAAGGCGATGATAAATCATCGCCCGTTAATTATAAAAATAAATTATTTCGGCTTTTTCATTATCGCAAAAATTTCCAATACGAGCCCTGCCACTATTAATATAGGCGCAACAGTTATCCGCATAGGGCTATAAACATCTTTATCGTTGAATACCGAAGGATTTACATTTTTACCACCGGCCATTGCAAAAAATCCAAGCGCCATAATTACCAAACCGATTACCATCCATTTGTAATTTTCTTTTGTAAAAAGAATATTTTCTGCGGAGCTATTTTTTGTCACCATCACTTTTTCTTTCGTGGCTACTTTTTGTGGATGCTGTGATTTCATTTTTGAAGTTTGAGTGTGCAATGTTATGAAATAAAATAAAATACCCGGGCATTAATACAATTCATCAAGCTTCATTTTTAAATATTTCAATACGGAGCGGTGTGTACTGAAGAGCGTAATAAATAAACCAAGCGTCAGGATACATATAAAGATCAGCAACATATTTTTTGAGTCATGTAAGCCCTTTAAGTAAGGAACATAATTTTCTGATATTGTAATAAATCCAATCATAAGGCCAATAGCTATTCCTGAAGCTATGAGGCCATTTATTATAGCACGGCCATCAAGAGGTTTTGCAATAAACCATCGTGTGGCGCCTACCATTTGCATTGTTTTTATTAAAAAGCGATTACTATACATGGCGAGGCGAATTGTGTTATCGATTGAAATAATAACAAATATGGAAAGGATGATTGCAACAATCAATAAAACGAGTGTAGTTGTTTTTACAAACTGGCTCACACTTGCCACGGTCTCCTTAGGGGTTTGAAATTCTGAAATTGTGGTTGGATAATTACTCAGCAGGTAGTTCTCCAAAACTGCAAGGCTGTCTTTATCCACATAATTCGCTTTTACGTAAAAATCAATACTTTCCGGCAAAGGATTGCTTATAGCGAGTTTTTTCCAAAGTGTATCGTTATCCTGGTTGTATTTCTCAAGCGCTTTTTCACGGGTCGTATACTCAACATTTACAGCGTAAGGTAAATTTTGAATATAATTTTGAACGGTGTCAATTTGTTTTTTATCCGCTGTGCGATATATATAGGCGTGGAGTTGTATATTTTCCTTAAAATAATCACCGGTTTTTTTAATATTCATAAATATCCATCCTACAACACCAAAAAGAAATAAAACCAGTGAAACGCCAATGATTGCATTTACATAAGATGGTTTGCCCCGCTTAGTAGATACTTTACCGAATTGAGCCATAGTAAGAAATGATATTTTTGTAAAATGCCAATGATAAATGTGAGAGGCGAAAATAATTGTTTTTAAGGAGGTTTAGTATTTTTGCCCGCGTTGCTTATAATGCTAATGTAATTAGACATACCATTGCAGCCAATACATAAGTAATGAATAACATTTCTTTCACAAAAACCTGAGCCCGCCGATGCATAACTTTTAAAAATATTTTTTCAAATTATGAAGATAAATATTTGGGCATTCAATAATATTTAAGAAAAAAACTCAGACCAAAAGAATGGAATACAATTACAGGGATATTGAAAAAAAATGGCAGAAGGCCTGGAAGGACTCAGGTGTTTATACTGTAAGCAATTCATCAGTGAAGCCGAAGTTTTATGTGCTTGATATGTTTCCATATCCGAGTGGCGCGGGCCTTCATGTCGGGCATCCTCTTGGCTATATCGCCAGCGATATTTATGCACGCTATAAAAGGCTCAGAGGCTATAATGTGCTTCACCCTATGGGCTACGACAGTTTTGGTTTACCGGCGGAACAGTATGCCCTTGAGACCGGGCAGCATCCTGCAGTTACTACCCAAAACAATATTGAAACATTCAGGCAGCAGCTTGAGAACATTGGATTTTCATTTGACTGGAGCCGCGAAATAAGGACCAGCGATCCATCCTATTATAAATGGACACAATGGATATTTCTGCAAATATTCAACAGTTGGTTTGACAAGAAAGAAAATAAAGCCAGGAGGATTGAAGATCTCATAGAAATTTTTGAGCAGACAGGTAATTTGCCGGATAACGGCCAGCGACAAACGCAAACAGATTTTTCGGCAAGCGAGTGGAATAATTTTTCTGAGGAACAAAAGCAGGAGTTGCTGATGGATTACCGGCTTGCTTATTCAGCTTACGGAGAAGTTAACTGGTGTGAGGCTTTAGGAACCGTTTTGGCAAATGATGAAGTGATAAATGGTGTGAGCGAACGGGGAGGCCATCCTGTGGTGAAAAAGAAAATGCGCCAATGGTACCTGCGCATTACCGGTTATGCTGAAAGATTATTGGACGGATTGGAGAAAGTTGATTTTAGCGATGCGATGAAAGAAATGCAACGCAACTGGATCGGCAGAAGTGAAGGA
>JBDTMP010000085.1:0-5666 GCA_039934215.1 Ginsengibacter sp. | reverse complement strand
TCCCGCTTTAAAATCCAATATCCTATGAAAAACCGAGACGAAAATAGAGAAAAAATATTATCCCTGCAAGGAAAGATCAGAATTAATTTATTTAGGAAGAAAAAAAGCAGCAGAAAGGAAAATAAAAGGCAAAAAAAAGGGACCCAGATAGAAATCTAGTCCCGCTTTAAAATCCAATATCCTATGAAAAACCGAGACGAAGATAACAGGGAAAATACTATTTTACAAGACTTTTTTAAAGATTTTATAAATAAAAGTATTTCTACTCGTTTTAATTTATTTAATGGTTGTTATCGTTGATTAAAAGGCAATATTATTGCAATGTTTATTTTGAAAATCAACTTTTTTAATAAAGCCGTTGGGGAAAATTCAGATAAATAGTAGCATTAAATTTAATTCAAAACCAGCTTTTGGTCGACTTTTTGCTTCTGCCGCCAAGTCCGAGGGAGCCTAATAAACTTCTTACAATTGTATTTCCTGCAGTTCTCATTATACTTTTTACAACTGAATTGTTGGCTACTTTTTCTAATGTGCTTTCTTGTGGTTTGGCAGTTTTTTTTGCTTCTGTGGTATTTGCTGCTGAGTTAGCCGCCGCCTCCTGCAATTTTGCAGTTAGCATTTCATAAGCGCTGTTACTATCTATTACCTGGTTGTATTTTGCTGCCAATTTTGAATGATTTACTATATTCTCAATTTCAGTTTCCGTAAGTATGTCCATTCTGCTTCGGGGAGTACACATCATCGTGTGTGCAAGTGGTGTCGGAATTCCTTTTTCATTTAAAAGTGTAATCAATGCTTCTCCAATACCCAATTGAGTTATCAGATCTTCAGTTTTATAAAAAGTTGTTTCAGGATAGTTTTGTGCAGTTTGTTTTATTACCTGCCTGTCTGCTGCAGTAAATGCTCTTAATGAATGTTGGATCTTTAAGCCCAATTGTCCCAAAATGGCCGCAGGCACATCCATTGGGTTTTGTGTACAAAAATAAATGCCTATCCCCTTGGAACGAATCAATTTGATGACTGTAGTTATTTCATTCAGCAAGGCTTTACTTGCCTCTTCAAAAATAAGATGTGCCTCATCAATAAAAATAATCAGCTTGGGCTTATCCAAATCACCCACTTCCGGGCAAACCGCATATAATTCTGCCAGCATTTGCAGCATGAATGTTGAAAATAATTTTGGTTTATCCTGCAGATCTGTTACTCTTAATATACTTATGATTCCCCGGCCATCATCATTTATACGCATTAAATCTTCTACTTCAAAACTCTTTTCTCCAAAAAATACATCCGCTTCCTGCTGTTGTAATTCTATCACTTTGCGCAAAATGGTTCCTGTGGATGTTGTAGAAATATTACCATAGGTTGCCTGTAATTCGGCCCTACCTTCATTACCCACGTATTGCAGCACTTTAATAAAATCTTTTAAATCAAGAAGGGGTAATTTATTATCATCACAATATTTAAAAATCATGGCCACTACTCCGCCCTGTGTGTCATTTAATCCCAATATTTTGGTCATTAATATGGGGCCAAATTCAGAAACCGTTGCTCTCAACCGTATTCCTTTTTGATCACTCAATGTGAGCAAGTCAACAGGAAATATCGCGGGTTTAAATTCCATTTTTAATTTCTGATATCTTGTATTGATTTTATCATTTACTGTTCCAGCGGTGCCTATTCCACTCAAGTCGCCTTTTATATCCAGCAATAAGCACGGCACGCTTGCATCACTCAATCCTTCTGCTATCATCTGAAACGATTTTGTTTTACCGCCGCCCGTTGCACCAGCCACCAGGCCATGACGATTTAATGTAGCCAAAGGAAGAAAAATTTCTGCTTCGGGAATTACTTCACCATCAAGTATTGCTGCGCCGATCTTTAAAGTTTCTCCTTTAAATGTGTAGCCATTTTTAATTTGCTCAATAAAAGAATCTTTATTTGCCATTGATTTTTTTTGAAAGTTACAAAGTCGATATCAATTTTATGATTGTTTTTAGTTTTTGCACGCTTATTGTAACGTATATCATAAATGCATGAAATCAAATATGTAAATCATTTCAAAAAAACTGAATATCTTTATTCGCATTAAAAAAAAATTAAAATGGATAGTAAAAAACCTAAAATACTTATTTGTGAAGATGATCCTAACCTGGGAATGGTGCTTAAAAATTATCTTGAGTTGAACGATTATGATGTTGTGCTGGAAAGAGATGGCAGGCTTGGGTTAGCTGCTTTTCAACGTGAAAAATTTGACATTTGTCTTCTTGATGTAATGATGCCAAATATGGATGGCTTTACAGTAGCAGAAGAAATAAGAAATGTTGATCCTGATATGCCACTTTTTTTCCTAAGTGCCAAAACTATGAAGGATGACATTATTAAAGGCTATAAATTAGGTGCCGACGATTATATAACAAAGCCTTTTGACAGCGATGTTCTATTGCATAAAATAAAAGCAATTTTAAAACGCAATGAAGAATTACACCGCGAAGAGGCAAATGCTGAATACGACCTTGGCCAATATCATTTTAATCCGCGGCTGCGGCAACTGGGAGTAGGTAAAGACGTGCAAACACTTTCGCCGAAAGAAAATGAGTTATTGAAAATGCTTTGCGAATACAAAAATGATTTATTGCCAAGAGAAGCGGCATTAAAAAAAATATGGGGAAGTGACACATATTTTAATGGCAGAAGTATGGATGTATATATTGCGAAGCTTCGTAAATATCTAAAAAATGATTCCAGCATTGAAATTGTAAATATTCATGGAAACGGTTTCAGGCTTGTTGTACAGGAATGATGGTGATCGAAAAGTACTCTTAAGATTTATTCATAAGCAAGACCGCAGCGACAATCCCTGCGGTCTCTGTTCTTAATCTCGTTTCTCCCAGGCTTACCGGAATGTAATTATTTTGAATCGCAATATTAATTTCGTTTTGAGTAAAATCTCCTTCGGGGCCTATTAATATGATTTGTGAAAAATTGTTATTGTCAAACTCTTTCAATGTCTTTTTCTCACTATCGCCGCAATAAGCGATAAATTTTTGCTGATAACTTATATTCTTTATTATTTCAGAAAATTTTACGGGTTGCATTAGCTCAGGAATCCATGCTTGCCTGCTTTGCAACATAGCGCTCACAAGTATGTTACGCATTCGCTCCATTTTTATGCTATTTTTTTCAGTTCTGCTGCAAATAAGGGGAATGATTTCGGATACGCCAATCTCTGAAGCTTTTTCTAAAAACCATTCGAAGCGGTTATTATTTTTAACAGGTGAAATTGCTATTGAAATTTTTTGACTTTGCTCTGGGATAGATTGCCTGTTCGTGATGGCAACTTCAGTCTTTCTTTTATTTGAAATTGTTATGGAAGAAGTCAGCAACTCTCCCTTGCCGTTAGTGATATTAATTTCCTGACCTGGCTTCATCCGCAAAACCTGAACTATATGCCTTGAGCTTTCTTCACTCAGAAAAAAGTTCCCCGCTTCCGGAATATTTTCTTCGAAAAAATATGGTAGTTGCATCGGCGTTAAAACGGTGTCTCATCATCAAATTCGCCGTCATTCATCTTGCTCCCTTTTTGTATATAAAGTTTAGCTCCATCGCCATCAATATCTTTAACAGGTTTCCAGCTTCCACCTGAGGGCAAATTATTGCTGAAATCATCCCCGTCATCCTCTACGAATTTTTGTATGTGCAACAGGGCTTTCAATTTTATGGTATCAAGTTGTCCATTTCTGTGTTTTGCAATTCTTACATGGGTTTCACCTTTGTTGCTTTCTCCCATTTCATTAGAAGTTATATCATAATACTCGGGACGATAAAGGAACATAACCATATCAGCATCCTGTTCAATGGCGCCAGACTCTCGCAGATCACTTAACTGGGGCATTTTATTTCCTTCTTTTCTTTTTTCCACCTCGCGGCTCAGTTGGCTCAATGCTATTATGGGAATGTTCAGTTCCTTCGCCAGGCCTTTTAAATCTCTGGATATGCGGCTTATTTCCTGCTCCCTGTTGCTATTTCGATTTTCTCCAGCCCCACTCATTAGTTGTAAATAATCAATTATTATAAGACCAACATTGTGTTTGTTTTTTAGCCTCCTGCATTTTGCTCTCAATTCAAAAATATTGAGCGCAGCGGAATCATCAATATGTATGGGTGCAGATGCGAGCCTTTCAATACCTTTTTTATATAATTGTTTCATCTCATGCTCTTCAAGCCGGCCTCTCGCAATTTTTTCAAGCCATATCTCACTTTCAGCGCTTAAAATTCTTTGCACGAGCTGGCCTGCGCTCATTTCAAGAGAGAAAAAGCCAACCACAGTTGGTTTTGTAGGATGAAGAGCAGCATTACGGGCAAGGTTAAGCGCAAATGCAGTTTTACCCACAGACGGCCTTGCGGCGAGCACAATAAGATCTGATGGCTGCCACCCATAAGTAATATGATCAATTGAATTGAAGCCAGTGGGAACTCCCGTAATTTCATCCTGCCTGGTCCTGAGGTCTTCAATACGTTGAATGGTTTTTACCAGCACCGTGTCTATACTTGCATAATCTTTCCTAAGATGATTATTTGTGATTTCAAAGAGTTTCGTTTCTGCTTCATCCAGAAGATCAAAAACATCGGTACTGTCTTCGTACGCATCTCCAATAATTTCACCACTTATTCTTATCAGTTCCCGCTGAATAAATTTCTGAAGAACTATTCTTGCATGAGTTTCAATATTGGCGGATGAAACAACTGAATTGGTAAGCTTTGTAATATAGAAAGGGCCTCCTATCAGGTCGATTTCTTCCCTGAATTTTAGTTCTTCCACAACAGTAAGTAAATCAATTGGAGAATTTTTTTGTTGCAAGCCTTGCATCGCTCTGAAAATGCGCTGATTTGCTTCAACGTAAAAACATTCAGGTTTTAGTATCTCAATGATAACATCGAATGCATTTTTTTCAAGCATTATGGCGCCAAGTACAGCTTCTTCAAGGTCTTTTGCCTGCGGAGGAACCTTGCCAAACATCATAGTTCCTAATTCATGGGAGCCGCTTTTGCGCCTTGCTTTTCTATCTAAATTAAGGTTAGTAAGATCCATTTTTATTATAAAAGCTTTTCTAAAATGAGAATAAAATAATTATGTTTTGGGAGCGGTAAATTTCGATAGGGCGACTAAGGTAAAGTACTATTTTCTATTTAAAGAAATTGTTAAGCCCTTATATTTATACCGCCACAATTCACAATTGAAAGCACTGATATCTGCTTCTTATTAACAATAATTACCATCTTCCCCACAATTTAAAATATTTTTTAGCTTAATATTTTTAATAGTTAACAACATGCTGTGCAGAAAAGAATTCAATTTTTTATTGGCTTTTCAATTAAAAAATGCGTAAGGAAAACGAAAAGTTTTACCAAAACTTTGAGTCGAAAACTGTACATTAATCGGAAATATGCTGTGGGAAAGAAGTTTAGTGATGATCAAGTGTTTTTAGAAAGGCATCTTTCTTATTTTTGGATTTTTCTAAAGCATAGAACTTATAATAATTAGGTATTCATGAAAATAAGTTACAATTGGATTAAAGAGTATTTGCCTGTCGAAGTCACGAGTCCGGGACTTGCTGATAGCCCCCAAAAGATCGGCATAATCTTAACATCGGTAGGGCTTGAGC
>JBDTMP010000084.1:0-5440 GCA_039934215.1 Ginsengibacter sp. | reverse complement strand
CGTATGGTTTTGCGGATGGTTTTAGCGAATCACATAACTGGTACGCCAAAACGCACCTGGCCATTGACCAGGGCCCAATAGTTGTGATGATAGAAAATTACAGAACAGGTTTGCTGTGGAAGCTATTTATGAATATTCCCGATATTCAAAATGGTTTGCAAAAATTGGGAATTGAAAGTCCATACTTTAAAAAGAAGATTGAATAAAAGCCGCTAAACTGAATGTTGAATTTAGTGTATTCACTTTTAAAAATTTTGTAGAATGGAACATCTCTTGTCACGAAAACAATTTTTACAAAAAACATCAATGGCTGGCGCAGCAATGTTATTGGCATCTTTAGAAGGCTGGGCGCTACAAACCAATGAAAAGAAAATAAAGATCGCGGTAATTGGTTGTGGAAGTGTAAGTAACCGTTATTTGCCGCAATTATTATCATCAAAGCTGATTGAAGTGGTAAGCCTTTGCGATATAAAATATGATCGGGCGCTTGCGCAAAATAAACAATACAATGTTAACGCTAAAACGTATCCCAAGATTGAAGTAATGCTTGCCGGCGTGCCTTTTGATATGATGGTAACGCTTACGGATATGCAGGCGCACGGCGATTTAAATAAAAAGGCATTGATGGCCGGCAAACATGTGTGGAGCGAAAAGCCAATGGCGAATACTTATGCGGAAGGTAAAGCACTGCTTGATTTAGCGAAGAGCAGGAACATAAAATTTTGGGGCGCGCCTGCCGTTGTAGATAGCCCGCAGTTTGCATTTATGAGTAAAACGATACAGGAGGGAAAGTTAGGCCGCATTGCAAGTGCGCACGGGCAGTACGGCCATACGGGCCCAACGTGGTCTGCTTTTTTCTACGAAAAAGGTGGCGGAAGCATGCCTGATTTGGGCGTGTATAATATGTCAACACTTACAGGTTTGCTTGGCCCGGCGAAATCTGTAATGGCGATGCTAAGTATTGTGAACCCTGAAAGAACGGTCGATGATAAGGGGAAAATAAAAGTGGAGGCGGAGGATAATGCGCATTTATTATTAGAGCATGATAACAATGTTATCAGTCACGTAATGTGTGGCTTCAATTATTTTGATCCTCACGGCCATGATGCAAAAGGTCAGTCACTTCATTCTATCCAGATTTATGGAGATAAGGGAAATATGCGGTTGATAGGTTACGATTGGGAAACAAGCGGCGTAATGCTTGATACTTCATGGACAGAGCCTGCAAAACTTTATGCGACAGAAAGTGAAGGCTACGAATGGCAGGAAGGGGCAAAGGTCACAGCGGAGAGCATTGTTAAAAAAACAGAGCCAACAATAAATGTAGAACATGCCTTACATGTACTGGAAATTATTGAAGGTGCAAGAAAATCATCGGCAACCGGCATGAAAATAAAATTGGAAAGTAAATTCCCATGGCCTATAGTGTAGCCTACTTTGTTTTATTGTACTTGCATGTGAAAGCTTTTGTTTTAAGCAAGGCGTTGGTAATGTTTTTTCAGTCTATGCCACCTCGTTATGGTAATATTGCGTTTGCTATTTATTTACAATGAATAAAAAAACATTAATTCTCGCGGGCTTTATCATCATAAAGTTTGTGTTGCAATATCTACTTATAAATCCTGCATACGACCTCCAGCGTGATGAATATTTACACCTTGACCAGGCCAATCACCTCGCATGGGGATATATTTCTGTTCCTCCGGTAACCTCGTGGATCTCTTACCTGGTTAAGTTATTAGGCAACGGAGTTTTTTGGGTTAAATTTTTTCCGGCACTTTTTGGAGCATTGACAATTGTTGTTGTCTGGAAAATTATGGAAGAATTAAAAGGAAATCTGTATGCTTTGGTTTTAGGTTCGCTGGCAGTTTTAGTTTCTGTTTTGTTGCGAATAAATATTTTATACCAGCCTAATTCTTTTGATATTTTCTTTTGGACGCTGGTATATTTCACCTTTATAAAATATATCAATACACAAAATTCCAAATGGTTGTATGCCGCTGCACTTGCATTCGGCTTTGGTTTTTTAAGCAAGTACAATATCGTGTTTTTAGCGATGGGCTTATTACCGGCTATTTTATTAACGAAACAGAGAAAAATATTTCTTGATAAAAATCTTTATATAAGTATCGCGATAGCTATCATCATTGTTTTACCCAATATTGTATGGCAATACAAAAATAATTTTCCCACCTTGCACCAGTTACAGGATTTATCAAGAACCCAGTTGGTTAATGTGAGCCGCGCCGGATTTATTAAGGAGCAGTTCTTGTTTTTTATAAGTTCGTTTTTTATTGTTATCGCCTCTTTTATTGCATTATTATTTTATGAGCCATTTAAAAAATACAAGCTATTTTTCTGGGGTTATTTCATCACCATAATCATATATATTTTTTTAAAGGCAAAAGCATATTATGCAATTGGATTGTATCCTGTGTTAATTGCTTTTGGCTCTGTGTACCTGGAGAAAATAATTGAAACGAGTCGCAGAAAATATGTAAAGCCGGTGTTAATTGTATTGGTTATTGGTTTATCAATACCATTTATTTTAATAGCTTTTCCCTACAGGAGCCCGGAGCAAATTCAAAAAATAAGTGAGCGGTATAAAAACCTTGGGCTGTTGCGATGGGAAGACGGAAAAGATCATAATATGCCCCAGGATTTTGCTGATATGCTTGGCTGGAGCGACTTAGCCAGGAAAACCGACTCCGCTTATGCGAAGCTTGCAGACAAAATTCATACATTGGTTCTGTGTGATAATTATGGTGAGGCCGGCGCTATCAACTACTATTCAAAGTTTAAAAACATCAACGCGGTGTCATTCAATGCAGACTATATTAACTGGATACCGCTTGACAAGGAAATTAAAAATCTCATTCTTATACGAGAAGCGGAGGATGATGGAAGTGCCATTGCCAAAGCAACGCCTTTATTTAATTCTGTTACATTGGTTGGTGTAAATGATAATCCATATTCAAGAGAATTTGGAACGAAAATATTTTTATTAGAAGGCGCAAAGACCGATGTAAATAAAATAATAATTCAAAAAATGGAAGCTTATAAGAAAGGCGATTGATTGCATTGTAAATGAATATTCGGCGGGAAAGCTTCAGGAATTTATTTTTTAATTTTTATTTTAAGAAAACAGGTTTTTTATTCAATTCTAAAAGGAAACAAAATGAGAAAAGCGGTCATAATAATTTTTGCTTTGGCATTTATTTGCATTAGCGCCTGCAACAACACAAAAAGGATAAAGGGTAATGTTGAAATGCTTTTTAAAAATCAGTGGAACCTGACAGAATTGTATGGGCAAAAAATTGAGGAGACTCACAATCAAAATCCAAATTTATTATTTGTTTCCGCGACTATGAATAAAGTGTCGGGATCAACAGGATGCAACAGGTTAAGCGGCTCATTTGAATTACCGGCAGGTAACACAATTAAATTTTCGCCCCTTGCTGTTACAAAAATGGCCTGCCCTGGCAACATCACGGAAATTAAATTTCTTGAGGCGATAGAAAAAGTAAATAACTGGGCAATTGAAAACAACCACCTATTGCTTGGTGATGATAAAACCACGTTGCTAAAATTTGAAGCTGCTTTAGACAAGGCAACTTCTTCTTCTGTCATGGATACAGCTATGTTAATTGGTACCTGGGAACTGGATTATATTTCCGGGCCGCGAATTGCTTTTGATGGTTTGTATCCAGGTAAAAAGCCTTATGTATATTTTGATTTTACCGATACCCTTTTGCGAGGAAACACAAGCTGTAACGGCTTTAGCAGCAAAATAGAAGTGAAAGAAAATAAAATAAAAATCGCTGATCCATTAAAAACAATGATGTTTTGCGGCGGTGATGGCGAAAATACTTTTATTGAAATGTTGAAGAAAATTGACAGCTACTCCGTAAGCGATAATCGTGATTCATTAACTTTTATAATGGACGATATTGCAGTTATGCGGTTTCATAAAAATGAAAACCTACTAGAAAAGTGAGCCAACTGTATAGGATTAAAGTGGCCGATAAAAGATTCATGATAAGGGGGACTTCTAATATTTTATTTCCGCAACGTCTCCCGTTACGGAGACGTTACTAAGAATAATAATTACCCCTTTAACCGCAATTATTTTTATAAGGACTGATATATATTTTGATCATTCTTCCATACACAGCCGGCTTCACAATCTTCTATTGCTTCACTTTGGTATTGATATTTTCTTACGCTGCTAAAAATTTACCTTGCGGTATGAAATACTAAATTATTGTTCCGTCGTTATAAAAAAAATCACTTTTAGTAATTGGCTTTACATAGCAGGCGTTACACCCACCATGGTCACTTCTGCTTAGGAACTGTATTAATATCTCTATATAGCGTATACAAATGCTTTCAATTATTATGAGCAATCTATAATAAATACTTTCTTTAATTCTCTCATCAAGTCCTCCCTGACAGGGCTAAATTATTTGCGGGAGAGGGGAGGTGATCCTTAACCAGAAAGAGTTTCAACAGATTGGCGGGATTTTAGTCCGACAACATTGATTTACAATTGTTAAACCACGATTGAAGCTTGCATCTTTGGGCAATTTTTTTTATTTTGTAAACCGGTGAAACCCGGATAAAAAGCAACTATAAGATTAAGTTCATATTTATTAAAGTAGTTAGTTGTTGTTAATCATATTCTAAAATACTGCGAAGACATTCTGAAATAATTACCATTAATTTTTTCAGCGGCTGGTTAAAATAATAGCCCCCATAGTATGAATAGCAATTATTCAAAATCCAGAAGTACGTCCGCTGCGGATCCTCAAAAAAAAGGTCTATCCACATTAACAACAAGAGTTGAAGAAGGAAATTCAAAAGCATCATTAATTCGCTTCGAAGAAAAAAAAGAACGATATCTATGGATTCATCCTGATGATATATGCTTTGTAAAAAGCGCTGATCATTATGTGAAATCTTTAATAAAAGATGGAGATCAAAAAAAATGGATGTGCAGGCATTGTACACTTAAGGAATTGCTTTTTATATTACCAGATGATAATTTCGTTCGCCTAAATAAATTCTACATACTTAACCGCAATCATTTTTCACATATAAATGAAAATGAAAAGCTTCTTTACTTCAATAATAATTTTTCCGTTCCTATCCCTCACCGTATTTCTCCTTATTTGCGCCATTTACTAAAAGCACCTATACGTGAAATGCACTTCACGAAATAGTACTTGACATCGGCTTGTGGCAAGTATACATTTGTTTTTGTAATATATTCTAAGGGAGCAGCATCCTTAATCAACTAAGCGACCGAAAAACGGATATCATCAAAAAATTTGACCACCTGATTATTCATGGAAAAAGAAAAAAGGCAAAAAATTCTTTTAGTAATATAAAAATCTAATAAAAAATAAAAATAAATTTTATGGCAAAAAAAGAAAATCAA
>JBDTMP010000083.1:0-6536 GCA_039934215.1 Ginsengibacter sp. | reverse complement strand
GCTTCTACAGCACATCCGGATGGTATAAGGGGACGGCCTGTTAATAATGATTCTTATATAACTTTCAGTTTAAAACTTGGATTAACACTCGGCAGAGAAAGAAGAAATTAACACACCTAATTACTTATTGCACAAATAACCTTTTTATTTCATCCACAAGCTCGTGTTTTGTAAAAGGCACTCCCATGATTTTGTTGTAGCCTTTCGCATCGACTAAATATTGATCGCGGATTATTTTTATAAGCTGGCCATTATTAAGCTCAGGGATCAATATAGTCTCAAAATTTTTGAGGATATCGCCCAGGTTTTTCGGGAATGGCCTTACATAACGAAGATGAGCATGAGAAACCGAATAACCTTCATCGGTAAGGTCTGATACGGCGCTTTTGATTGCGCCAAATGTGCTGCCCCATCCTAATACCAATAGTTTTCCCTGCTCCGGGCCGTTGTCAATTTTTTGTTCCGGAATATCATCCGCAATCTTATCAATTTTTTGCTGCCGCAGCTTCACCATCAATTGATGATTATCCGGGTCATAACTTACGTTTCCTGTAATATTTTGCTTTTCAAGGCCTCCTACCCTGTGCTCCAGGCCGGCATATCCGGGAATAGCCCATGGCCTAACCAAATTTTCATCTCTCAGATATGGGTGAAAAATTTCTTCGTGATGACCCAATTCAGTTTTGAAATTTACTGCAATGGGCGGAAGGTCTTTGCTTTCAGGATATTTCCAGGGCTCAGCGCCATTGGCAATATATCCATCACTTAAAAAAATTACGGGCGTCATATGCTGTACAGAAATTCGTACAGCTTCATATACGGCTCCAAAGCAATCACTGGGTGTTGAAGCGGAGATTACAGGCATGGGGCATTCGCCGTTTCTTCCATAATATGCCTGTAGTAAATCACTTTGTTCTGTTTTTGTAGGTAACCCAGTTGATGGTCCGCCTCGTTGAATATTACAAATAAGTAAAGGGATTTCAAGCATTACGGCAAGTCCCATCGCCTCTGCCTTTAAAGCCATACCCGGACCACTTGTAGAGGTAACACCGAGGCTACCGCCGTACGCAGCTCCTATCGCTGAAGTAATCGCGGCAATTTCATCCTCGGCCTGGAATGTTTTTATTCCAAATGATTTGTGTCTGCTTAACTCATGTAAAATGTCACTCGCCGGTGTAATGGGATAGGAACCCAAAAATAATTGCAACCCACTTTTTTGAGAGGCTGCTATTAGCCCGTAAGCGAGGGCCTGGTTACCCATAATACTCCGGTAATTACCGGGAGGCATCTTTGCTTTTTCTACTGAATAGCGTGTAGTAAAAGTTTCAGTAGTGTCGCCATAATTATACCCCGCTTTTAATACTTTAATATTGCTGTTGAGTAAATCTGGTTTTTTAGAAAATTTTTCCGTTAAGAATTGGATCGTATTGTCCAGGCTTCTGTTATACATCCAATATAAAAAGCCAAGCACAAACATATTTTTTGCCCTGTCTTTTTCTTTAGTCCCCATTTCAAAATCCTTCAACGACTCTCTCGTTATTTTAGTAACATCTATTTTTATTACCTCGTAACCATCAAGGCTCCCATTCTCCAGGGGGTTCACACCGTCAGGATAGTTTGCAAGCCGAAGATTCTTTGCATCAAAGCCATCAACATTTGCTATAATTTTTCCATTCTTTTTTATTTCTTTTAAATTGGTTTTAAGCGCAGCGGCGTTCATTGCTACGAGAACATCGCAGGTGTCGCCAGGAGTGAAAATCCTGTCGCTTGAAAATCTTAACTGGAATCCACTTACGCCAGGTAGTGTCCCCTGGGGCGCTCTTATTTCTGCAGGAAAATCGGGGAATGTTGCGAGATCAATACCAAGCAAGGCAGTGTTGTTAGTAAATTGTGTTCCGGTAAGCTGCATACCGTCACCACTATCGCCTGCAAATTTTATAACTACCTCTTTTAAAACTTCTTCTCTGTTATCCATCATCATTTTACTTGCTTGCAAAATTAAAAGTTTGCACTTTAAAAACATTATTTGTTTTTAAAGGATAAAAGGTTCAAATTCCTTTGACAATAATGGCAATGTCTGTTTTACAATTATTATTTCGAAAATCGAATGCTATAAAAATACCGTTTTACTAAATCCTGCATCCTGCTAAAATGTTTATAATAATTACTCGCTTTCTTTGCACTAACTTTTTATTACACCATGCTCAAAGCCAGTACACAAGACATCCGGTATTTTTTATTTAGCCAATACCTGGCAGATGGATTACGTGTTACCCTTGAAATCCTTTTGCCTGCTGTAATTTTTGCACAGTTTGGAATGTTATCTACAGGAATTTTAATATCACTGGGGGCATTGTGTGTAAGCATAGCCGATGCGCCAGGGCCTGTAGAACATAAGCGAAATGGAATGTTATACTGCAATCTGTTCATTTTGCTCATGGCTTTTATAACAGGTTTTTTTAATCATAATATTTTTTTATTAGGATTGCTGATACTCTTTTCCTCCTTTTTCTTCACCATGTTTTCAGTATTTGGAAACCGGGCCACATCTATTGGTACTGCCGCATTATTGATTCTTATTTTAAGAATGTCAACAGTACTTCCATTTTTAAAAATATTAAACGACAGTTTATTAATATTAGCCGGCGGCGTATGGTATATGTTAATAGCCCTGCTATTTTATAAACTAACTCCATACAGACCGGCACAAAGATCTTTAGGAGATTGTGTACATGAAACGGCGAAGTTTCTGCGAATAAAATCAGCACTCTTTGCAACAGATACAATTCTTCAAAACGAATACCGCAAACTTGTGGAACAACAGGTTGTAGTAAATGAAACGCAGAATGCTGTGCGTGAGCTGCTGTTCAAGAATAGAGAATTATTAAAAGAGTCAACTTCAACAGCGCGACGCCTCGTGATAACTTTTGTGGATGTTGTGGATCTTTATGAAAGAATAATGGCCAACTGGTATGATTTCGGCGTGCTGAGAGAAAAATTCGGGGCGACAGGAATTCTTGATGAAATCGCCGGCATTGTAATACATTTCTCTGCAGAGCTCGATAACATAGGTCAGGCAATTCAATCGAATTCAAATTATACGCGCCGATATGATTTTATTACACAACTTGAGAAATTAAAAAATAAAATTGATGTAATCGGTGAAAGTGGCCATAGTAACTTTATGCTGAAAAAAATACTCGTAAATTTTCGCAGGCTTGAAAAAAATATCACAGACATTCTTGGTTATTTCGATGCACAAAATCATGCCGGCAGAAAAGTTCGCACTCATTTGGAGTATTCAAAATTCGTGTCGCATCAACAGATAAATCCTACCATTTTCAAAAATAATCTTACGCTGGAATCATCTGTTTTCAGGCATGCACTAAGAATGATGATCACATGCGGATTGGGATTTATCATATCAAAATTAATAAACTATGGCCATCATAGTTACTGGATACTTCTTACTATAGTGATCATTTTAAAGCCAGGATTCAGTCTTACTAAACAAAGAAATTTTGAAAGATTTACAGGAACACTTATTGGCGGATTACTTGGATTATTAATTATTTCGTTTATACATGACAGTATAGTTTTGTTTTTCATAATGGCTTTCTTTATGATTGGAACTTATACCTATGTGAGACTAAAATATATCGTGATGGTAATTTTTATGACGCCGTACATTCTGATTCTTTTTAATTTTCTCGGGCTCGGGATATTGGATGTCGCGGGGGAGCGATTGCTTGATACCGCTATTGCTTCCTTACTGGCATTCCTTACGAGTTATTTTCTTTTTCCTTATTGGGAATCCAAACAACTACCTGGTTATATGGCAAGTGTTTTAAAAGCGAATCTTGATTATTTACAAAAACTTGCTGAAATACTTTGTGGCAAAAAAAGTTCTTCGCTTGAATATAAACTTGTGAGAAAAGAAGTGTTTGTAAGTACCGCAAATCTTGCAGCAGCCTTTCACCGGATGCTAAGTGAGCCAAAAAGTAAACAATACCGTGGCAAGGAAATCTACGAATTTGTAGTCCTAAATCATGTGCTGTCTTCAAGTATAGCCGCTCTCACTGAAAGTCTTTCGGGCAATGAACAGGCAATGTATTCCCGGGGACTTCTCCAGCCTGTTAGACGCACCGTTATTGCCCTTGAGAAATCATTGCAACAACTTGATAACAATTACAGCGATGGAATGGGCAAAAAAATAACGTCAAAGCCAACGGAAGAAGATGAAATTTCTGACAAACACCTAATGGGCCAGCTGGATTTCATTTATAAAATAGCAGAAGATATTGGCAAGACAACGCGGTTGATTGCGCAATAAACTTCATGGAAATATTCACCTTCTTATTGATATAAGTTCATTTTTAATTCACGTTTAAAATACTTGTTCTATTAAACAAATAGCATGCAAAATAAAAATGATAAATCGCCCCATATCTTGAATGCTTCGTCTAATTTATTAGGATTTTGTTTTATTGTACTTACCTCTTTGAGAGTACTTAAATTAGATGGAAAAACAATTATTGATGAGCTTACTTCCGTAGCTCTGATCATGTTTATGACAAGCAGTGTGCTTTCTTTTCTTTCAATGCGCTATGGTAAAATAAAAGGCGACCGGTTTGAAAATGTTGCGGACATAATTTTTCTCACAGGTCTGTTCTTTCTTTTCGCAACAACAATGCTCATTACATTTGATATAATTGAATAAGATTTTTTTTAAAAATAATCACCATATACACACATAAATTTTACCACCTCAGCCATCCGGCATATTTGGGCGATTTTGCCGAAACACTTTTGCTCATAGTTATTTTAAATTAATTCACCGAATTCAGCTTTATTTTTTTATTTTTCATAATCCATTCAAACTAACGATTGTATATGAATCATTTGCACTCTCTGGATTATGTTGTCTTCTTTATTTATTTTATAGTAGTAACCGGTTATGGTTACTGGGTGTTTCGCCGAAAAATGTATCACCAAAAGACATCGGGCGAAATGGATTCAAAAGATTTCTTTCTCGCCGAAGGATCTCTTACATGGTGGGCCATCGGGGCATCATTGATCGCATCAAATATTTCTGCTGAACATTTTATTGGGATGTCAGGCTCAGGGTTTGCATTGGGTCTTGCCATTTCAAGTTATGAGTGGATGGCATCCGCAACTCTCATAATTATTGCGATATTTTTTATCCCAATTTATTTGAAGAATAAGATTTTTACAATGCCGCAATTTTTATCTATGCGGTATAATGATACGGTGAGCACTGTTATGGCCATCTTCTGGTTGTTGGTATATGTGTTTGTTAATCTTACCTCTATTATCTATCTCGGTGCGCTTGCCGTAAACTCTATCTCAGGTATCAGTTTCACGTGGTGCATGATCGGTCTTGGTATTTTTTCAATTATTGTTACTCTTGGGGGAATGAAAGTGATCGGCTATACTGATGTGATACAGGTGCTGGTTCTTATAATGGGTGGACTGGTAACATGCTATCTTGCATTGACGCTGGTTTCAGAACATTTTGGCTATGGAAAAAATATTCTTAAAGGCTTCAGCATAATAAGAGATAAAGCGCCTTCACACTTTCATATGATCTTCGATAAATCCAATCCTTATTATAAAGACCTGCCGGGCTTATCGGTTTTAATAGGAGGTATGTGGATCAATAATCTGAATTACTGGGGATGTAATCAATATATCACACAACGTGCTTTGGGCGCAAGTTTACCCACGGCTCGAAAAGGAATTCTTTTCGCTGCATTTTTAAAATTGCTTATTCCATTGATTGTTGTCATACCCGGCATTACCATGTTTGTGATGTATCAAAATGGAATGTTCCAGGCAGAAATGACAGATGCAAGCGGACTCATTAAACCGGATCATTCTTATCCAACTCTCATGAACCTCCTGCCAAATGGATTAAAAGGGCTGGCGTTTGCAGCGCTTACAGCAGCCATTGTTGCTTCTCTTGCAGGTAAGGCAAATAGTATCTCGACTATTTTTTCCTTAGATATTTATAGAAAATTTTTTGATAAAAATGCAACTGAAAAAAAGCTGGTGAAAACCGGTCGCATTACAATTGTAGTGGCCATGGTGCTCGCGACCCTCGTCGCCCCGGCATTAAAAAATCTTGACCAGGCTTACCAGTTTATCCAGGAGTATGTAGGATTTATTTCCCCGGGGGTGTTATCAATTTTCCTCCTCGGTTTCTTTTGGAAACGGGCAACAGCGGCGGCTGCGCTTGCATCGGCAATCCTCACAATACCACTCTCAACTGCATTAAAATTTTTACCAGGCTGGACTAACGGTGCTTTTCCCGATATTCCTTTTATGAACAGGATGGGTTTGGTATTTATAATCCTGATGCTACTCATGATTGTTATGAGCCTTGCAGATCGAAGGAGCAAAAACAATCCAAGAGTTGTAGAGATAGATACGGCAATGTTTCGATGTTCTCCTGCCTTTATTATCGGGTCAACAGTAATTGTGGGGATACTTGCAGCCTTGTATACAATTTTTTA
>JBDTMP010000082.1:0-2990 GCA_039934215.1 Ginsengibacter sp. | reverse complement strand
AAAAAAACGATTACAAAAGAGGTATTAATAATTTTCTGTTTTCTAAAATGGTCACCTTTATATTCAGCGAGGTATTTAATAACCCCGGTGGCAATAGCACCTGTTGCTAACATGGTTAATATTGCAGTGGTATTTTGAAACTGCCCGAGATAGGCCATCCCTTTAGGGCCAATTTTCACCGCAACAACTTTGGTAATTATAAACCCAGTTATAAAAGAGACCGCAGTGGATAAAGAAGTGTAGAAACTGGTTTTAATTAAATTCACAAGATTTAAGATTGGGATTTATTATTTTTCCAAATAAAGAAGGATGTTGAGAACAGACTAAAATTATTTTTCAAAAAATATCTTAGTAGTTTCAGAAATGTAAAGCACGTCCTTTTTTCTCATTCCAGGCCATATAGGTAAGCTCAGGCAGGTACTAGCGATTTCTTCAGCAATTGGAAAGTCCCCTTGTTTATGATTTAAATTAGCATAAGCTTTTTGTAAGAAAGGTGGCAGTGGATAATGAATGAGTGTGCCAATACCATTTTCTTCGAGATATTTTTGAAGCGCATCACGTTGTTTAGTCCGTACCATATATATATGATAAACATGGGTAGCATTTTCTGCTACAACCGGCAGGATAAGATCACCAATATCTTTTAATCCTTCATTATACCATCCTGCAATTTCCTGACGTTGGGTAGTCCAGTCCTTTAAATATTTTAGTTTAACGGAAAGAAAGCCGGCCTGGCATTCATCCAGCCGCATATTATAACCTATAACTTCATTATAATATTTTTTTTCTGCGCCATAATTTCGCAGTATGGTTGCCTTTTTTGCCAATCCAGGCTCATCGGTTGTCACAGCGCCTGCGTCTCCGAAGGCTCCTAAATTTTTGCCTGGATAAAAACTTGTTCCGTTTATATTCCCCCAGCTCCCGGTAAGTTTCCCCTTATATGAAGCGCCTTGTGATTGCGCATTATCTTCTACTACAAAAAGATTGTGTTTTTGAGCAATTGCCATAATACGATCCATTTCACATGCCTGCCCATATAAATGAACCGGCATAATAGCTTTTGTTTTTGATGTAATTGCTGGTTCTATTTTTAAAGGGTCAATATTATACGTAGTTATAGCAGGCTCTACAAACACGGGTATCGCCCCGACGTATGAAATGGATAATACCGTAGCTATATAAGTATTGGAAGGCACGATTACTTCATCCCCCGCACCAATATTTAATGTTTTCAATGCAATGTGTAATGCATCTAAACCATTGCTTACGCCAACGCAATTTTGCACTTCGTTAAATAATGCATATTCTTCTTCAAATTTTTTAACCTGGTCCCCCAGCACATACCACTGCTTATCAAAAAAAAATTCGAAAGCTTGTAATATCTCAGCTTTTATTCTTGAATTTACTGATTCAAAAGATAAGTACGGAACAGGCATAGCTTACAATATTTTAATTAAAACTGCATGCCCATTTAAATTATGGAGCATTATCAAATCTTTGCGTGGAGCTAATTCATTATTTACTAAATCCGTTATTCCTTCGCAGGCCGCAAAACCATAATCATCAAAAACTACAACGCCGCCTTTTTCCATTCTTTGCCACACCCAATCAAAAATGTCTTTGGCGGATTGATATACATCAACATCAATGTGGCAAAATCTAAACTTTTTACTTTCTATTGGTAGCGCACTTTCCTCAGGGAATATTCCTTTGAGGATTGAAAAATTTGATAGATTAAGTTTATTAAACAGCCCTGTTACTATTTCTGTTGATGTATCAGCATGCTCGCCTCCTATATACCTGTTGTCTTTGGCACCTGCTTTAACAACGCCGCTGAAAGTATCGCATAAAAAAACCGTAGCCTCTTTTGACACAGCGCTTGCCAGCAAACTACCTGTTCCTCCTTTATATACTCCTACTTCTATTACATCACCTTTTAATTTATTAGTTTGCTTAATTAAATTCCATAATTCATAGCACCTGTAAATATCAACAAGAGTATTATGCTTTGAAATTTCATAGATAGCCATAAATTCCTTGTCCTGAAGCCAGGGGCTGTAAGTCGCTTTAGGTAAATTATAAAAATGCCTGTAGCGATAGCTTGAAGATCTGTCTTTCCATTTTTGTAAATAAAAATGATAATTTTTTATTGAGAATAATTTATTCATTACAATGTATAATACTTAGGATTAGAGTGAGGCAACTACATACATTTCGGCAGCAATATCAGGATATCTTTCTCCAAGTTTCATAAATGCGAGCAGCATTTCTTTTGTCCACGAATCATTTATTTGACGGTTTGAAACCGGCTTTAACCAATAGCCTCCATAGTTAAGAACCTGCAAACCGGCTTTTATAAAATCACTTCTAAAAGATTCTGGATTATAAATCCGGCGATGGCCGTGATGATAATCCAATTCACTCATGGTTTCTTCAGATGGCTGAAGTCCCATAATTACTGATGCCTGCCTGTGAAGCGACCGGCTATTGGGGACAGCCGCTAAAATTACTCCATCGGGCTTAAGCCAGTTTTTTACCAATTTTAAAATTTCAACCGGATCATTCACGTGTTCTAAAACATGTCCTAATAATACATTTGAAAATTTTTGGTGAGGCTGATACTCTTCGAACAAAGAATTGACAACATTAATTGTTGGAAATTTAGATTCCAGTTGCTTACAGAAAACTTCCGAGCCTTCAACAACAGTAACATCATTCATGCTTTTTGACAAGTGTCCGGTCATCAGGCCTTCAGCGGGGCCTAATTCCAACACGTTCCCATCTTTTAAAAATCTTTTATATACTTCATAGCAGTACTCAATAGTCATGCTATTTGCAAACGTAGTATATAAAGAATTTTCTGCCACCGTTTGAAGCCTTTGTTTTTCAGTAACCATATTTAATTTGTTTTAAAAGAAAGGAATTTATGTTATCAAAATGATTTTTACAGGAGAGATCGTACATTCCCGACCGCACTCCGGCAAAATCAA
>JBDTMP010000081.1:0-3518 GCA_039934215.1 Ginsengibacter sp. | reverse complement strand
AAAATAAATGTTGGGCAAATACTACCATCTCCGGATACCGGTACCATTAATAACAATGCTGATGTAATGGTCGGTGTTTTATCTAAAGGCCAGATTCATTATTATTCCATTGGTAAAATGAAATATCTCGAGCCTGTAAGGCTGCAATGATTATTAATTTTATGACAGGATGCTATTCTCAATTCATGTGTATGTTTGTTTTATTCAATAAGTTTCTAAATTAAAAACTGAGTAATGAACCTGTTTGATGTAATCATTATAGGAGGCGGCCCTGCAGGATTGAACGCCGCGGTAGTACTGGGCAGATGTAATCGAAAAGTTTTATTATTTGATTATGGAAAGCAACGCAATCGCTATTCGCATGGTATGCACAATTTTCTTACCCGCGATGACATTTCTCCGGCAGAATTTTTAAAAATAAGTTTGAAAGAACTAAAAAAATATAGTGTAAAAAAATTGCACGCAGAAATAATTCACGCTAAAAAAAATAGTGAAGAAATTTTTGTAGTGAAAGATTATAAAAGTAACATCTATTATTCAAAAAAATTAATACTTGCAACGGGTTTGGCTGATATACTTCCTGGCATAAAAGGAGCGAAACAATTATACGGCACCTCAATGTTTCACTGCCCATACTGCGATGGATGGGAAAACAACAATAAAATAACCGGCGTGTACTCTCAAAGCAAAAGTGGAATTTACCTTGCTCTTACCCTTACCTCGTGGAGCAAAAAAATTACCTTATATACAGATGGAAAAAAATACGTAAACAAAAAAGATGCAGAATTATTAGTGAAAAAAAATATCGCGTTTATAAATAATCCGATAGCTTCTTTTGAAAGCACCGATGGACAAATAAAAAATATTGTTTTTAAAAATCGCAAAAAATCTGCCTGCGAAGCGATCTTTTTTTCCAATGGTTACGATGTACAATGCCACCTTGTTGAAAGCCTGGGCTGTAAAACAAATAAAAAGAAAATAGCCGTAACGAATAAGTTGCAGCAAACAAATGTTCCAGGTCTATACGTTGCCGGGGATATTTCAAAAGATATTCATTTTGTAGTGGTTGCCGCCGCTGAAGGCGCCAAGGCAGCGGTTTACATAAATAAGGAATTAAATGAAGAAGAAAATCAATTATAAATATCCATTAAATTCAGGACGAAAATTTCACATAAAAATTATGCGTTAAACGGGTGTATTGGTAGTATCTGAATTATCGACAGGCTTTGCCGGATCATTTGGTTTGGGAGTACTGCCCATACGGCTCTCAATATCTTTTTTAATATTATTGAAGCTGTCTTTTATATTATCAGTTGGAGATCTAAAAAGATATGCAGATCCTAAAATTCCAATGGCTGCCAGGGCGGAAATATAAAGGCCAAAACCAACAAATGAACTACCCATAATTGACTCGCTCATCTTGAAATAAAAATAGATTATGCTTAGTATGGCGATGGCGCCTGCAGCTAAAACAATTCCCCACATATTTCTCTCAAGATTCTTTGTTTGGTCTCCCAAATACGCTAAAGCACCACTGACTATAAAACACAGAAAAACTAAAATCCCTATATCGTGCATACCATTTACACTTTGGGTATAGCCAAATAATGAAATAGAAACCCAGGGAAGAAACATTGAAATGACACCTGCGGCTGCAGCAATTAAAACAAATTTCCTTTGTTTGCTCATTGTTTGAAAATTCATGACAATAAAATTTTTAAGGTTAAAAGAAATTGAGAAACTTAAAGTAGGGATGCGCAGGTGAAAAGCATAAATCAATTCTGAAAAATAAAAAAATGTTCATTATAATGCAAATATGATATGGGTACATTTAGCATCAAACGATATTTTACAAACAAAATACCAGTAAACATTCATCGACCGGAGACTTCATTCAAAATCATTATTTTTCTACTTCCATGGTTCGCCTGCGAAGATCATCGGTTTCACTCAAGAGCCGGGTGTATTCTTTTTGCAATAAAGAATATTTTTCACGCATCGTAATCTCGGAAAGCAGAAGTTGCTCGAGTTCTTTTTCCCGCTCAATAGAGGCATCGAGCTGTTTTTGCAAATGCATGGTTTCATTTTGCATAGATTGCAAATCGTTCAGGCGTAATTCATAGTCACTTTGTAACTGTTTCCAGTACCCTGTTTTATCTTCGATCTCATGCAATTTATTTTCAGCCTTTTCAAGCGTTTGTTTGGTAAGGTCTAATTCATTCTCGAGCAATTCCTTTTTTGAATTTTCTTCATAATACAATTCTTTCCAATCTTCCTCATCTTCAAATTCAATTGCAGTGGCATTTATATTTTTTGGGTTCATAGCAAATTGTTCTTCCATAATCTTCAGACGGTCCTGGAATTTTGAAAATTGAATATGGTAAAATGTGGTATTATCCTCGACGTGCTGCATCTTATTCCGTAAAATTTTAAGAGCATCAGGATGATCAGGAAAATTTGTTGAAGAAGCAGGATTCTTGTTAAATCCGAAAAAAAATCTCTTGTCCGCGGGTAAAAATTCATAACTGCTTACAATCATCCTGTAAGCGAATATGATACAACCCACTAAAACGATTAGGGATACTATCCACCAAATCCACATAAGTCAGTACATTTTAAAAAGTAAAAATGCGATGCCAATTTAAAAAAATTTCCGGGGATTACGTTCTGGGCGTTTTCAAGGGATATGTTTCCTGATTTGTATACGTCAGGAGGATAGGATTTTTTAAGAAAGTGTAAAATAAGCAATATTATCCGCTTACCAAAGTACCAACTTTTTCACCGGTTACCACTCTCAGTAATGTGCCTGGTGTACCCATATCAAAAACTATAATTGGAAGCTGGTTTTCCATGCATAAGGTAAAGGCTGTCATGTCCATTACTCTTAAATTATTAGTTATACAATCAGCGAAAGTCAGGGATTCAAATTTTTTCGCATTTTTATCTTTTTCGGGATCGGCGGAATAAATACCATCTACCCGGGTGCCTTTTAAAATTACATCGGCTTTAATTTCAATGGCACGCAAAGAACCGGCAGTGTCAGTGGTAAAATACGGATTACCGGTGCCGGCGCCGAAAATTACAACCCTGCCTTTTTCCAAATGCCTGATGGCGCGCCTGCGAATATATGGCTCGGCAATCTGTTCCATTTTAATAGCGCTTTGCAACCTGGTATAAACTCCTACTCTCTCTAGTCCGCTTTGCAGAGCCATCCCATTTATTACGGTTGCAAGCATACCCATATAATCACCCTGGGCTCGTTCTATGCCGGTTTCCGCTTCATTCATACCACGATAGATATTTCCCCCGCCAATTACTATAGCAACCTGTACACCCATCTCGGTGACGAGCTTTATGTCCTCTGCATATTTGGAAATTACCTGGGAATCAAGTCCGAAATTATTATCGCCCATTAGAGATTCACCGGAAAGTTTGAGAAGAATGCGTTTATACCTTGGAAGCATGTGCCGGAGTAAAATTTGATTTAGCGGGGCGAAGATAATGGAATTATATAATGA
>JBDTMP010000080.1:0-2404 GCA_039934215.1 Ginsengibacter sp. | reverse complement strand
TTATGTCAGAATTGAAATATTCTTTGGAATGTCCAGAATAAAGCAATCAATGCAATCATTGCAGACAATGGATAAACAATAACGGGTTTATACCAGCTCTTTTTTCCAAAGGGTAAAATTAAAAGAAGATATACAAGGGTTATCACACTTATCTGGCCAAGCTCCACGCCCACATTGAACGAGAAAATAGAAGTAAAAAATTTATTTCCCGGCAAGCCTATTTCGTTAAGTGCGCTTGCAAAACCCATTCCATGAACCAGCCCAAACATAAATATGATCGCAATACGCCATGCTTTTAATTCATTCAGCAGAATGTTTTCAATGGCAACAAACGCGATGGATAATGCAATCAAAGGTTCAACAATATCAGAAGGCAGTTTTATAATTCCTTTCATGCTTAATGCAAGTGTAATGGTATGTGCAACAGTAAATGCGGTTGCCTGCCATAATATTGTTTTGAATTTTGTATTTAAAAGACAAAGGCTTACTACAAACAAAATATGATCCAGCCCATAAGGAACAATATGGCTGATGCCAAGCTTTAAATAATACCAGATAACATCCCCTGCAGGCGCTTTTTCAAGTACATAATTTATAGTATGTGCCGATGCTGAAAAAGGCAATGACAGCAGTAACAGTGCTGGAATAATTTTTAAATTGTGTTTATTATTCACTTGCAATATTCTTATTAATCGTTCAACATTTTTTCAGCTTCTTCTTTTAATTCAATATCTATTCCCGGATTATTTTTGAGTGCTTCAGCTAAAAATTTATTTGCCTTTATTTTATCTCCGGCTTTTGCATAAATAAGCCCTGCCTGGCAAAGCAATGTAGGATTTCTGCAATTCGTTTTTAAAGCTGTATTTATGTAATTAGCTGCTTTCTGAAAATTACCACTTTGATAATAAACCCATGCCACTGTTTCGTTCACGTCAATATTTTCAGGTCTCCTGTTGTATTCTATCAATGCATGTTTCAATGCATTTTCATTATCATTTTGCAAAAGATATGCGTAAGCGAGTTCCCGGTCAGCATAATGGCCAATGCTTTCGTCCTGGTCTCCCTTTTTGCCATCGTTATTCATTCCATCTATAATATTTTGTAAAAGGGAATTTGCTTTTGTCGTGTCTCCGCTCCATTTATATAACTGTGATAATTGTTCCTGGATCGCATAGTCATTTACTGAAGAAGCTGCTTGCCCATAATAAGAAATTGCTTTGGGATAATCTTTATTTACCATCGCAATGTGGCCAAGCCCTGCTGTTGCATAAGGGTAACCTGGACGTTCCTGTAATGCAATTATATAATGCATTTCAGCACTTTTCAAATCTCCCGTGTTTTCGTACAGCCGTGCCAGTTGAATGCGTGTCCATTCTGTTGGTTCATCTCCGGTACCGCCGGCATTTACTGCAAGTTGCATCGCTTCAATAGCGCCGGGATAATCACCGTGAATTTCACGCAGGTAGGAAATGCGGGCATAAGAACGTATGTCGGGGCGAATAGAAACCATTTTATCAGAATTTTCAACGGCGGCTTTATAGTTCCCCATCTCCACATTACCATCCACGATTATTCCATATATCAGCGCATTATATGGATTTATTTTTTGAGCCTTTTCTGCAATAGCAAGACCATCGGCAAAATGATGCTGAGACATGTATAATAATGCCTTTAAAGTTAATGCCTCAAAATTATCAGGCTGATCTTCTAATATACTATTTATATATTTCATAGCTGCTGCATCATAATACACATAATTCCCTGTAATTCTCGCTTCTTGGATGTACAAGGTTGAAAGGGCGGTGGCAGCTTTTATATCTTTGGGATTGTACTGTAGCCGGTCAATAAGTTTTTGTGCGGTTGCTTTAGTTTCCTGCCATTCAGCAGCAATTGCCTTTGTATCTTTTCTTTCGATAAGAGGATATTTTGCATTCTTTAATTTGGTTTGATTAATGCTATAACGTATAACCACAAACGCAGAGATAGAGAAGAAAAATGCGATGAGCAAGATGTAAATAAAATTCTTTTTCATAATAAAATTGTTTTAGGGAGTAAAGCTTTTTGGAAAATAAGCCCGTAATTTTCATACGGGCTTATTGTATTAATTAATTGAAATAATTTATTCTTTAACCACAGTAATTGTTTGCTTGCTGCCACCGTCCTTATTCCCTGAAATGAAATAAGAACCGTTTGCCATGCCATTTGCATTCCATCGCGTTGTATAAGTTCCAGCCTCAACTTTTTTATTTACCAAAACTTTCAATGGCTTACCAGAAGCGTCATACAGCATAATTTTAACCACTGAAGGCGCTGCGACATGGTATCTCAATATATTGCTTCCGCTTGTGCTCATTGGGTTAGGTGAGGTTGCAATTTCGATGCCGGGAGAAGCAAGGCCAAGTGG
>JBDTMP010000079.1:0-2578 GCA_039934215.1 Ginsengibacter sp. | reverse complement strand
ATTTGAATAAACACAAATCATGTACCCATTTTCAGAAGAAATTATTTTTTCTCTTTTGCCCGCTTTTGTAATTCCTCTATTGGCATATAAATTAAACGCCCAACAGGAGTTTTGCCTTTATATGTAATCACCTTTAGCATTACTGATTCTTTAGGTACCGTAACCGGCCCTGTATACTTTGGAGAAAACCTATCCGGGAAAGTATTGTCGAATGTATAATAAATATCAAGGCCTTTTGGCTCGGTGCTCAATTCAACCTTTAACTGCTTGTCATCAGTATTGCTCACATTGAATATAGGATCGTATGCACTGGGGGAATATTTTATTTCCGATACATCAAATCTTTTAAATTGATTTTCTACTCTTGGGAAAAAATTATCCCAATCCCTTTTTTCTTTCGGTGACCACAAGGCTTCCGATATTGCTAACGCCCTTGGCCATGTCATATATTCGGCATGACGAAAAGTATATACCTGCTCCGTCCATAAATTTGCCTGGCCCCCCTTGATATATTTGCTATCAACACCTGGCGGCACAGGTTCAAATTCATAAGCCTTTTTTAATCGTAAAGTTGAATAAATATGCGGTTCAATTATTGGGTCGCCCTGCATATAATCGATGTAAACAAAATCCGTCGGGCTCATTACAACTTCATGTTTCATTTTAGCAGCTTCTATTCCGCCCTTCATTCCACGCCAGCTCATTACTGCTGCGCTTGGCGCAAGGCCGCCTTCCAGTATTTCATCCCATCCCATAAATTTTTTTCCTTTTGATTCTACGATAGTTTCAACTCTTTTTTCAAAATAGCTTTGAACCTCTTCCATATTTTTTAAACCTTCTTTCTGCATCAATGATTTTACAGCATCACTTTTTTCCCAAAATGTTTTAAAGGTTTCATCGCCGCCCATGTGTATGTATTCGAAAGGAAATAATTGCGCAACCTGCGTAATTACTTTATCCAAAAACTCATATACATTTTCATTTGCAGGGCAAAGGTTATCATCAATGAGGGCTGTATGTGTTGACCAGTCCTTAATATTTTGCCCCGAACTAACTTCAGGCTTTGGTCCCTGGCCTGTAGAGCAGGACAATTCCGGGTAGGCGGCAATTGCCGCAAGGCTATGTCCCGGCACATCTATTTCGGGCAAAATATTTACAAAACGGTCTTTGGCATATTGAACGATTTCTTTGATATCATCCTGTGTATAAAATCCTCCGTAGGTACGTGGCTCATCAGGCGCCGGCGTAGCAAATGTTCCAAAATAACCAACTCTCTTCACGTTCCATGCGCCCACTTCTGTTAGCCTGGGTAATCCTTTTATTTCTACCCGCCAGCCTTCATCATCTGTAAGGTGCAAATGCAATAAATTGTATTTATACTTCACCATTTCATCTATATATTTTTTTACTTCATCTTTTGTAAAAAAATGGCGTGCCACATCAAACATCAATCCTCTCCATCCAAAACGGGGGTAATCTGTAATGCTGCATGATGGTATTTTCCATGCAACATTTTTTACTACATCTTTATCTTCAATTTCTTTTGGCAGAAGTTGAATTAAAGTTTGCATACCATAAAATAAACCCGCTGGTTTATTGGCGCTTATTGTTACAATACTTGTCGACACATCAAGCTTATATCCTTCATCACCAAGTGATGCATTATTTATAAGCGAAAGGCTGATGCTGTTACCATCTTTTGATGAAGTTTTTATTACCGGAATTGTAAATCCTGTTGTCTTTAATTTTTGAGATAAATAATTACCCACCCTTTTTACGGAAGCATCAGATGAAAGTATGTGTATTGACGTTTTATTATTCACCACAAAATTTCCTGTTCCCGGTTTTAATGAAACGGGCAGCGGTATTAACTTTTCAGCTATAGTGTTATCCTGCGCAAACATAGTAGCCCAGACCGCTGTCAATATGGATATTAAAAAAAATCTCTTCATTAGTAAATCATTTTTAGTTTAAGTAAAATAAGTACCCGATGGTGGTTTTATTATCAGATGGTTTATAGAGTTAAATATGTCTTCGTGCAATCTCTTTAATTAGTCAAATAATTATTTCATTTTTTTTAAGCGCATAATCAAATCGTTAACCTGCGTTTCTTTTTTATACGAATAAACAAGATTACCATTTTTATCGAACAAGGCCGTAAACGGTGTTGATTGCAATTGATAAAGATTTTTTAAGAAAAAAACAGGCTGCTCTATTCCTGCAATGATATTTTTATATTCGCCTGTTTTATATGTTTTCTCAAACGCTGATATTTCATCCATTGGCCGAAAGGAAACAAGTAAAATTGTAGCTTTTTTGAATTGGCTGATTTGCTTAAACATGCTATTTAATAAAGTGGTACAATGCTCACAATCAGGTGAAAAATAAATTAAGATAACAGGATTTGTTTTAGAAAGTTTTGAAGTGTTTAAAGTTTTACCATTCGATTGCAAAATTGAAAACGCGGGCATTTTTTGCGCATGGGCAACTGTGTTGAAAAAAAATATTGATGATAGAATTATGATTTTAAACCAGGGAGAAAATATTTTCATTTTTAGCATGTAGAAAATAATACTTT
>JBDTMP010000078.1:0-2167 GCA_039934215.1 Ginsengibacter sp. | reverse complement strand
TTACTACAAAAAAAAGAGGCTGGGGCCTCGGACTTTCTCTATCAAAAAGAATTATCGAAAAATATCATAAAGGGCAATTGTATGTAAAATCTTCAGAGTCTGGAAAAGGGACAACTTTCAGAATTATATTAAACACTTAGGATTTTTAATAAGACACTTTTTATTAAATTTGCAACCCTGAGTAATTTTTTAAAATGTCAGAAAAACAATATGCCAGGATTACCAAAAATGCGGCGATGGCGAAATTGGTAGACGCACTACTTTGAGGTGGTAGCGCCCGAAAGGGTGTGGGAGTTCGAATCTCCTTTGCCGCACAAATCCCTCATCAGGATGATGGGGGATTCTTATTTAGTTTATAGAGTTAAGAATAAAAAAATAATGATATGGGTAATAATATTACTTGTCCTAAGTGTGGGCATTCATTTGCTTTAGCTGACGCCGAGGTGGAAGAATATAAGAAAGAGCTGAGACTCCAAATGGCAGCTTATAAGCAGCAAAAACAGGAAGAAGTGAAAATGAAAGAAGAGGAATTTGAAAAACAAAAATCTTATATCATAGCAGCCGCACAAAAAAAGGTAAGTGACGAAATGAAGGTAAGGCTCACGACACTTGAAGAGGAAACTTCCCAGAAAACTCAACAATTGCAGCTGTTTCAAAAAAAGGAGCTCGAGCTGTTAAGAGACAAAAGCGCACTGGAGGAAAAGCAAAAATCAATGGAATACGAAATAGAGAAGCGTGTGCTCGAAAGTCGTAAGGCTGTAGAAGAAAGAACTTTGCAATTGGCAAATGAAAAATTTGAGTTGGAGAGGAAGGAATTTGAAATCCAGATGGCACAGCAAAAAAAACTTATCGAACAAATGAGTAAGAAAGCTAACCAAGGTTCAATGCAAATGCAAGGCGAAGCCCAGGAACACTTGATTGAAGAAATTTTAGGAGATGCATTTCCTTATGATGTTGTCTGTGAAGTTGCCAAAGGCAAGAAGGGAGCCGATTGTATTTTATGTATTAAAAATAAATTTGGAAATGACTGTGGCAAAATTCTGTTTGAAAGTAAACGGACCTCGGGCTGGGGTAAAGATTGGATCGAAAAATTGAAGCAGGATGCAGTAAATGCGGGTGTGGATGCAGCGGTACTGGTTTCGCAAACACTACCTGATACAATGACTGAACGGTATGAATATAATGATGGTATTTGGGTATGCGGCTTTAGTGATATTAAATTATTAACAGCTTCGTTAAGAGAAGGAATAATTCATGTGTATAATGTTTCAAAAAAACATGAAGGTAAAGGTGATAAGGTTCAGATGCTTTATGAATATATGACTAGTAATGAATTTTCAGCTCAGTGGAGAAATATCAGGGCGGTGTTCAAAAACATGCAATCTTCCATACAAAGAGAACGCGAGGTAATGGAAAAACTTTGGAAGAACAGGGAGAAGCAATTAGACAGAGCCCTTCTGAATTCTGATCATATTATAGGATCCATTGAAGGTATCGCCGGCAAAGATTCAATTGACATTGATAAACTGGATTACGATGCTGAAAATTTTTTAGAGGACGAATAACTAAATTTCGCTTAATACCAAGGCAAGACATAGATTATCAAAAAAATTAAAATTTACTTTTAAAAATATTTCCTCGTCCTTCACAAAGAGGCAATCTACTATGCCATGGTCATCATTCATCGATATTTTTTTTAAGATTATATTTTTTCTAAAATCAATTCCCCCATTTCCATACCATTTAAAAACAGCCTCTTTGCAGCTCCATAAGAGAGTCAGCAGTTGACAATTAGCAATTGGCAGAAGCCCCAATTCTTCTTCACTTAAAAATTTATGTTTTATCAATTCTATTTTTGGAGTTACCAGCTCAATATCTATACCCACACGTTTTTTTTTACTTACGATAACTGCGGCATAATCCCCGCAATGAGAAATAGAAAAATGATATTTTTCATTTGGCAAAAATGGTTTTCGCGTGTCTGCAATTTCTATTAAATGATAAGGAAAATCAGGATACATTTCCTGGAGTAAATATCTGCCGGCGAGATGTTGCAGTCGCTTGTGCCAGTGAGTTATGTTTTTTTGCAATGAAACTTTTCTGAGAAAAAAGTTTTCAGTTTCGGTAATATGCCAAATGGCAAGCTTTGCAGTATCGTTAATATTAT
>JBDTMP010000077.1:0-2458 GCA_039934215.1 Ginsengibacter sp. | reverse complement strand
TATGCTTAAAAATTATTTCAAGATCGCATGGAGAAATTTGATGAAGAATAAAATTTTTTCTTTCATCAATATTTTTGGCCTGTGTGCCGGTCTTGCATGTTGCATGCTTATCACTTTATACATTTTACACGAAACAAGCTATGATAAATACCAGGCTAATGCCGATGATATTTACCAGGTAGGAACTATATTTATTCAGCAGGGTGAAGAGCATAAAATGCCAAATACTCCGGCTCCTTTGGCAGCAGCAATGCAACAGGATTTTCCGCAGGTGCAACAAACCGTGAGGTTGATGGGCTTATTTGCAGAAGATAAAACGCTAATGCAGTATCACGAAAAGAATGGCAATACAAAATCCTTTTATGAAACAAGAGGCTTTCTTACCGATCCCACTTTTTTCCGCATGTTCACTTATCATTTTATTGAAGGTGATCCTGCCAATGCATTGAATGAACCGAAGACGATCGTACTATGTGAGGAGATCGCAAAAAAGATTTTTGGTAACGGGCCTGCCCTCAATAAAGTAGTTCATATAAGCAGCAGCACCAACGGAGATAATGATTTTTTGGTTACCGGAGTTTTTAAAAGCAATGACCAGCCATCGCATATTGACGGCAGGTTTTTTCTTTCGATGAACGGCGGCCAGATGGAGAATTATATAAAAGAAAACGGGACCAGTTTTGCTACCAACAATATGTTTTATACCTACGTGAAATTAAAAGCCGGTAGTAATCCTCAAAACATCCAGGCAAGTTTTCCGGCGTTCATTGATAAATATGCAGGTAAAGATTTAAAGGCTGTAGGCTTTGGTAAAAAGCAATTTTTAATTGCACTAAAAGATATCCATCTGCGTTCGGGAATGGATAAGGATGTTACTACTTCGGGCAGTCTTACTTATTTATATATACTTGCTTCCATTGCTTTATTTACACTATTGATTGCCTGTATCAATTTTATGAATCTATCTACCGCACGTTCTTCCAAACGCTCCGCTGAAGTTGGCATACGTAAAGTGTTGGGTGCGGAAAAAACTTCATTAATCCGCCAGTTCCTTGGTGAATCTTTATTTATGAGTTTGCTGGCATTTGCATTTGCTCTTGTTATCGTCGCCATGCTGTTACCTGCTTTCAATATTGTTTCAGGCAAAGATCTTTCTCTTACTTTCAAAAATAATGGCTGGCTCATAGCCTTGTTCTTTTTATTGTCTTTATTTACCGGTTTGATTGCGGGCAGTTATCCGGCGTTTTATTTGTCTTCTTTCAAGCCGATTAAAGTTTTAAAAGGAAGATTTTCAAATTCGCTTGCAGCAATTTCTTTGCGTAAAGGGCTCGTGGTTTTCCAATTTATTATTTCCGTGATCTTAATTATTGCTTCCGTTGTTATTGCCGGGCAAATGCATTACCTGCGCTCCACTGATCTTGGATTTGATAAAGACGGGCAGATCATTATTCCACTTCGCAGCGAAACAGCCAAGCACTTATATTCACCACTAAAAGACGGTTGGATTAAACTTTCACAGGTGCAGGGAGTAGGGGCTTCTTTGTACAATCCGGGAATTTTCAACCCAAGTGATAATGCTTTTTACAAAGAGGGCGAGTCAATGAATAACGCAAAACGCACACGCATGAATTCGGTTGATGAAGAATACCTGCAAACGCTAAACATCAAGCCTGTTGCGGGGCGACTGTTCTCAAAAGAATTTCCATCTGATACAGGAAATGTGTTAATTTTTAATGAAAGGGCTATTAAAGAAATAGGATTCAGCTCTTCCGCGAAGGCCATTGGAAAAAAAGTTTATTATAATTATGGTGGCACGGAAACGTCGTTCAAAATAGTAGGTGTAGTAAAAGATTTTCATTTTGAGGATTTGCATTTGCCGATAACGCCGTATGCATACGGACTAAGAAATGAAAAGATTTTTAATTACATGGTGGTGCATGCAAAGCCCGGAAATATAACTGCCCTGCTGAAATCAATAGGGAATGTTTGGCATCAATTGAATCCAAATGAACCTTTTGAATATAGCTTCCTTGACCAGGATTTTCAAAAAAATTATGAAGCTGAAAATCGTTTAGCCTCCATCGTTGGATACTTTACCATCATTGCTATTCTTATTTCGTGCCTGGGTTTATTTGGCCTGGCTACATTCAGCGCTGAACAACGCATAAAAGAAATCGGCGTGAGAAAAGTATTGGGAGCAAGCGTTCCTGACATTGTAACGCTTTTATCAAAAGACTTTTTGAAATTAGTTTTTGTAGCGATAATAATCGCTTCTCCAATCGCATGGTATGTAATGAATAAATGGTTGCAGGATTTCGAATACCGCATCCATATCACTTGGAGTGTTTTCGCCATTACTACTTTGGTTGCTTTGTTTATAGCGTTGGCGACAATAAGCTTCCAGGCGGTAAAAGCGGCGATAGCAAATCCTGTGAAAAGCTTAAGAATGGAATGATTA
>JBDTMP010000076.1:0-9916 GCA_039934215.1 Ginsengibacter sp. | reverse complement strand
GATGGAAAAGGTGGAAAGGATACAACAACATTTTCACTTACGGTTAATAATAACCAATCGCCGGTTATGTATAGGCTTCGAGACATGACGATAGCGGAAGGGTCAGTGAATCTCACTTCGATGACCGCGAGTGACCCCGACAGGAATACTATATTGAAATGGGCTGTTACGACCGGTCCGACATTTCTTTCGATAAGGGTTACAAGTAATAACACAGCAAGTTTATACTCAGCTCCGGGATATGCGGATGCAGGCATTTACCCAATCACGATAACCGTTACCGATGGCGCCGGCGGCCTTGTCTCATACAATGCAAAAATAACCGTTACAAATGTTGAAACTGCTGTAGATGATGGAACCGCCCCGGTTTTGCCCACAAATTTTTCAGTTGTACCCCTGCCTGATGGAACAGTTAAGGTTTCATGGAAAGACATCGCTTATAATGAAACATCTTACTCCGTATACAGATCCACAAATGCAGCAGGGCCATATACTTTGCTAAATTCAGGGGCTTCAAATGCAAATGATTCCACTTACATTGATAATACGGTAGCCGGTAACATTACTTATTATTACGAAATTTCCGCAGATAATATTCATGGTTCCACTGGTATAAACACCCCAATAAGTGTTACTCCATTTAATAAATTGCCGGTTCTTCATGCAATAAATAATATGGTTATAAAATCTGGCAGCCAGGCTATTTTAAATATTGTTTCGGTTGATGATCCCGGAGAAATATTAACTGTCAATATTAGTGGGCTTCCGGCATTTGCATCTGTACAAAATTCAGGAAATGGAATGGCTAGTATAACTTTTCAGCCTGAACTTATCAACGTGGGGACCTACAATAATGTTAGTGTACAGGTAAGTGATAATTACGGTGGCATATCTACAAAGAATTTTTCAATCAATGTGATTGATAGCAGTTTCCGTTCCGTGTTCATCAATTTTAGTTCCGAAGGAGGCATAAGCGTTCCGGCACCATGGAATAATTATTTATATTTCCCTTTTGCAAACCTTGCGTTGAGCAATCTTCTCGATGCATCGGGGGTAAATACAGGCTATAGCGTTAGGTTTTTAGAGCAGCTAACAGGAAACTCCAATACCGGTATGACATCGAATAATAAAGGAATTTACCCGGATAGTGTTTTGCTCACGTCTGTTTATTATTCACAATCTTCTACCGCCCACTTTGCATTGGCAGGGCTTAACCAGGCTAAAAAATACAACGTGGTAATCGTTAGTAGTTTCAATTCCGGTGATGATGGCACCGCTACCTTTACTTCCGGTGCTCAATCAGCAGTGGTAAATTCAATGTATAATTCAAATAAAAGTGTTCAACTAAATGGCCTTGTTCCGGATGCTTCAGGAGTAATTAATGTTGCCTTTACCAAGGCTGCTACGGCTTTAAACTTAAACATTAATGCAGTGATATTGCAGGAATACAGTGGTACCCCGTTACTAAGACCGGCGGATTTGTTTACAGAAACTATTCTTACATCAGACAAGATTAAGCTTACATGGAGTGACCGAAGCGATAATGAAACGGGATTTGAAATATGGAGATCAACAAGCTATGGAGGCCCATACAGCCTGGTTACCACCACTGCGCCAAATGTGACAACGTATACTAATGTTGGGCTGACACCTAACGTTAAATATTTCTATCAGATAAGAGCGAAGAAGAATACGACTTTCAGTGCCTATAGTAATATATCTGGTATTAGTCTACCATCACAAATTGTATTAATTAACTGGGATATAAATTATCCTGCACCTTCACCGTGGAACAGCACAGACGCTGCGCCTGTAGCTGGAGCGACATTTAGTGATTTACATGATGGCGCATTGAATGGAACTGGCTATGAAATGGTGCTTGTTACTGCATTTAATGGTGAATTTTACGCCGGTGTAAATACAGGGGGCATATTCCCCAATAATGTGATGCAGAGTAATTACTGGACAGATGCATCCCAGGTAAGCGAGGTTAAGTTTTCCAATCTTGATCAAAGAAAAAAATACCGCATCGGATGCTTTGGAAGCGCTACCTGGTACGGTTTCTTTAATGCGGCATATACAATAAATGGCACTACATTGTATTTAAACAGTCATAACAATAATTCTAAAGTGATCTATTTTGAAGACGTGACTCCAAACAGTGAGGGTGAAATTTTCCTAAATATATCTCCCGAGGCAGGCACGCCCTATTGCTTTACTGCTGCTCTCACCATTGAAAGCTACGATGATGCCGGTGGCCAGGTTTTACCAATTGCAGGTAAGGGTAATTCGGTTCCTCTTTTTGCGCAACAAGCCAATCAAAGCGAATTCAGTATGCCCATCAACAACAGAAATGAAAATGTTATTACATCTGTAAAGGCATATCCTAATCCATTTACTGATAACCTTAAAGTAGATTTAGTGCTTTCATCCAAAGTAAAACAGGTAGTGCTGGCACTTTATGATGTTAATAGCCGAATGGTATATAAGAAAGTTCTGGGTTCTAACGAGGTCTCCCATCAGCATCAAATTTTAGATCTTTCATTGACCAGGGGTTTACCACCAGGCAGTTACTTTTTAAAAGTAATGTGCGATGGAGCATCACAACAAACGATAAAGCTCATCAAAGCCCGATAGAAAAGCCACAGTGTCAACTAAAAAAGTCCGGTATTTCTCTTACCGGATTTTTTTTGATTGTACATTTGCCTTTATACTCAAAAATATCTGCTAATGGATTTGTTATATTTTTTAAAAGTTCTGTACCGCAAAAAATGGATCATCATCTTTTTAACTTTCCTTGCCCTTTTAACAGCCTTCATTTTTTTGCTTTTTAAAAAGCCTCTTTACGAATCGGTTGCACAATATTCAACCGGATTTACAATAGATAAAGTAAAACTTACGGATGGCTCTTCTATAGCAGATCTTTATACTGCCGATACAAAATTTAATAACGTTATTGAGACATTTAAGTCGCCAAGAGTACTTGGCATGATTTCATACAGGTTGCTGTTGCACGATCTCGAAAATCCTACATTGCCCTACCGTCGCCTTACTGATAAGCAAAAGGGAAGCATCGAATACATGTCGGTAAATAAAGATGTAGCTAAGCAGATTCTCTCAAATAAAATAAAAAAAGGAGAATTGCTAAGATCAGATGAACCCGCAGAAAAAAGACTGCTTGAATATTTAAAACTGTATAACTATGACTATACAAGCCTAACCGAATTTCTTTTTATTGTAAGAGTCGAAAAAACTGATTACCTGGATATTGTCTTTCGCTCCCAGAACCCGGAACTTTCAGCCTGGGTTGTTAATGCTATGGGTAAAGAATTTCTAAATTATTATCAAAACTTAAACCTCCAGCGCACTGAAGAAAATGTCGCAAATATCAAGGTTCTTGAACGGCTCCAGGCGGGAAAGGTTGATTCTTTAAGTAATACACTGCTTCTTGAAAAACAAAGCCAGGGCACAATAGACCCTGTAAGTCGCAGTACGAGCGCCATGGAAACTGTAAAAGATCTTGAAGGCAAGCTCGCCGAAGAGAAAAGTAAATATGACGAGCATTATAACAGGATGGTGTACCTCGACAATAACCTAAAAAAAATACAATCACTAACCGGAAATTCTTCAGGCAATAATTCAGACGTCATAAAGCTTCTTGACCAGCAGCATAAACTTGAAGCGGATCTTGTTGCAAAAGGTGGAAATGATGCGGACTTACAAAGACAAATACGTGACATACGTTCGGAGATAAACCAAAAGTCAAACTCAGGTGTGTCAAAAGCAAAAGCCACAGAAAATATTTCTAAACTTCAGGATCAAATCGATGAAGAAAATGCTCTCATGAAGGCCGCTCAATCAACAATTGCGGAGTACAACTCTAAAATAAATTATTATATGGGGCTTACAAATGTAAATCCTGGCAGCAATGTAAAAATTGACGTGATAAGAGACAAGCTTGACATGGAACAAAAACAACTTGCTAACATAAAAGATAAACTTAACCAGGCAGAAGGATTATCCAAAGATGACCCTACGGCAAATTTTACCCAAACACTTTTAGGCCAGCCCGCGGTTGAACCTGAACCTAAAAAAACAATTATCACAATGGGTATTTCAGGAGTGTCCATGTTTTTTCTTTCTTCATTTATTTTTTTATTCCTTGAAATATTTAATGCCTCAATTAAAACTCCTTATGGCTTCGAAAAATCTGTAAAGCTTAAACTTATAAATATTGTTAACTCAATAAAACTTAAGAAGAAAGATGTTTCAGATATAATATTAAATGAAACTAATGGCGAGGAGCAAAACGCAGAGGCTCTATTTAAAAATAACATCCGGAAACTTAGGTATGAAATAATCGCAAGCGGAAAGAAAAATTTTCTATTTACGAGTACTCAAAGGCAAACAGGTAAAAGCACTATCATCGAAGCTTTAGCTTACAGTCTTTTATTAAATAAAAAGAAAGTATTAATTATCGACATGAATATGCATAACAATACTTTAACCCGCAAGTTAAATGCTGGTTTGCTTATACAGGACATGAGCGAAAAGCTTAACACGCAGTTGCCGCTAATAATGCAAAATGCATCAGCCAATACAACGCATGAAAATCTTGATATAATTGGTTGCAGGGAAGGAAGCCTTACTCCTTCAGAGGCATTATTCAAATTGGATATGCGTTCGCTGATTAATTCTCTCGAAGAGAAATATGATTTTATTTTTATAGAAGGCCCTTCTTTAAATAATTACGCCGATAGTAAGGAACTTGTCCAGTATACGTCTGCTGTGGTTTCCGTTTTTTCTGCTGAGCATGCAGTTACTCAAACCGATAAAACGTCTATCCAGTTTCTACAAAGTTTGAAAGAAAAAAATATGGGAGCCGTCCTAAATAATGTTTTACCTGAAAACCTCAATTTCTGAGTTGCATCAAAAGACAGTTCATCAACCAACGATAAGGCACTTATGGGTGGACTATGCAAAAGGGATAGCCATAATACTTGTACTTTACCGGCATGTATTTGAGGGTATTAAAAATTCCGGAATTGATGTGTCAAAATACCTTTTCCTTGAAGAATGGAACATCATTTTTTTTAGTTTCAGGATGCCGCTCTTTTTTATAGTCTCAGGCATATTTGTCTCGTCAAGCTTTGCAAAACGGGGAATGAAAAAATTTGTACAAACGAAATTGCGCACTATTTTATATCCTTATTTTTTATGGGGAATTATTCAAATAAGTCTTCAGCTTATTTTTTCAAACTATGTAAACGGCCTTATAAGCTTTTCCAGTTATTTAGATCTTTTATATCTACCAAGGGAAATTGAGCAATTCTGGTATTTATATGCCTTGTTCAATGTAACAATAGCCTACGTAATTCTTAAATATTATGTGAAACTAAAACAGTGGCACAACTTACTTCTGGGTATAATATTATTTTTATTTTCAGCCTTCCTGTATCAAAAAAATATCATAATAGGATTTGTCAGCGACATTTTTCACTATTATATATTTATCGCTTTGGGAGATGTTATTTCTAAATTTATAAGAGACCGCAGCAATTGGCGACTATTTGAATCATGGCGATTATTTTTTCTTTTGTTGTTTCCATTTATACTATCCCAGTTTTACTTTTTAAATGCTAATATTCAATTTCCTCAAACTAAATATCAGTACGTTGAATATTTTAACCCGTTAATTTTTTTACCCATCGCGATAATGGGATGTGCATTTGTTATAAATGTTTCTTTCATTTTGCAAAAATATTCTGCCATGAAATGGCTACGGGTTTTCGGATGGCATTCTTTGTACATATATGTATCTCATGTAATCGTCGTTGCGGGCTTAAGAGCTTTATTAACAAAGGGACTTGAAATCTATTTTGTTCCCGTACTGCTCGTGACAGGAATAATTTTTGGGCTGGTAATACCGGTTTTATTGTATAAAATTGCTATCAAAATCAATATGCCATGGATTTTTACGTTAGAGGATAATAAAAAATTGATCGTAAGTCCATAACAAAAACATGGGTGCTAAATAAAAATTCAAAAATTTTTCTAATAAGAATTTAGTGTGCATTTATCCAAATTATTTTCGATGCTATATCTTTTAATATTAAATTAAAAAGCATCATGAAATGATGCATAATGGAACAGCAATTAAAAAATAATAAATCTATTAAACCGGGTTTTTACAATGGGTTGCAAAAAGTATTGGCGCCGGTGTTTGGAGTGTTAAGTACAATGCTGCTGGCGCACAAGGCGCTTTCCAAGCCTGAGATGGGTGTATGGTCATTGTTTCTTGTAGTTACATCTGTTGTAGAACTTTTCCGGCATGGCCTGGTAAAAACTTCACTGATAAAATATATAAATTATAGTAAAGAGCATGAACACAGTGCCGTAATGTCTGCTGCTTTTTTCTTGAATGTTGTTATAACATTATCCCTTTGCATCCTGCTGTTTTTTTTCTCTCACCAAATAGCCCTTTTGGTAAATGCTCCTCTTCTTGAGCCAATGCTTTATATTTTTATTATAGGGATGCTATTCTTAATTCCTTTTTCTCATTTTGAATGGATCATGTATGGCAAATCTCTTTTTAAAGATTTGTTCTGGACCTACCTGGTGCGGCAGGGAATTACCCTGTCAATAATATTTATTTATTACCTCATTCACGGTTCAATAACGTTGCGCATGCTGGTGATTATTTATTCAGGAGGGATACTCACAGGCGCTGTATCAGGATTTATTTTTGTAAAACGCTTTTTAATACTCAAATATATACGATCCGGCACGTGGATTAAAACATTATGGCATTTTGGTAAATATGTTTTTGGCTCCAATGTGAGCACACTTGTGTTTCGCAATGTTGACCAGTTTATGGTTTCAAATATTCTTTCCAATACTGCCTTTGTAGCATCGCAAAGCATATCGCTCAGAATTGTAAACCTTGCTGATATTCCCTCGCAGGTGATGAGTGATATTGTATTCCCAAAAAGTTCTAACCCCGAGCTTTTAGGAAAGCCGGGCGTAATAAAAAGCTACTATGAAAAAGCGGTAGGAGCTACACTTTGCTTTATTGTCCCGATTGTAATTTTCATATTGATTTTTCCAAAGGCAATACTTTTTATCCTGGCGGGAGAAAAATATTATGATGCAATACCGTACCTCAGGCTGGTATCATTCTCTACGATTTTTCTCGCATTTTTAAAACAATGGGGGGTCATAATAGATTCAACAGGAAAGCCTCAGTTGAACTTTTTAATAATCACTTTAATTGCAATACTTGAAATAACGCTCTGTTATTTTTTTATAAATATCTATGGATTTTTGGGGGCAGCTTATGCTTTATTATCCACCCACTTTTTAGGCTTTATAATTACACAAGTGCTTTTGAAAAAATATTTCGACATTAATTTTATTAATTGTTTTAAATACGCGATTGGATATTATCCTCAATTGTATCAGTTGTTTTTACATAAATTTTTGAGTAAATGGAAAACAGGTGTGTTATAATGTTTGGATTACAACCCTGGGATATTGAAATTGGAAGCAATTTTAAAAATATGGCTATAGAGATAAGCCATAATAATAAGGTACTGTATGTCAACAGGCCTCTTGATCGCATAAGTTATTATAAAAACAGGAATGATAAAAAAGTAAGAGCACGACTGGAGAGTATTAAACAAAATAAAAATACGCTCACAAAGATCGAAAAAAACTTATGGGTTTTAAATCCGAGAATCATACTTGAATCAATAAATTTTTTGCCGGAAGGATCTTTATACCATTATTTTAATAAAAGAAATAATAGAAAAATTGCGTCGGAAATTTTGTCTTCTGCTAAACAATTAAACTTTAAAGAAATCGTGTTGCTTGTAGATAATGATTTCTTTAATGGCCTTTACCTTAAAGAATTTATTAAACCAATTATTTTCATTTATTATTTAAGAGATTACCTGCTATCGCAAAATTATTTCAAAAAACATGGTGAAAAAGCGGAACCGCTTATTATGCAAAAAGCCGATGCTGTTGTTGCTAACTCTGCTTACTTAAACGAATATGCAAATAAATATAATAATAGTACTGATATAGGCCAGGGTTGCGACGTTGACGATTTTCTTGATTCAAACCAGGTTATACCCGTAGACATGACTCATTTGCATAGTCCCAAAATTGGATATTGTGGAATGCTTACAGCGGCGAGGCTTGACATAAATCTTTTAGAATTTATCGCCAAAGAAAAAACGGACTGGAATATTATCCTGGTGGGGCCGCAGGATGCTGAATTTAAATCTTCTTCTCTTCATAATATGAAAAATGTATTTTTCTTAGGGCCAAAAAAAACATCAGAATTACCTGCTTACGTTCACAACTTTGATGTATGTATCAACCCGCAGGTATTAAATCAAATGACCATAGGAAATTATCCGCGTAAAATTGATGAATATCTCGCGGCCGGAAAACCAGTGGTAGCAACTAATACAAAAGCAATGCTTTTTTTTGGAGACTTTGTATATTTATGCGACACGCCAGAAAGTTATATAATAAATATTAAGCTGGCACTTTCCGAAAAGAATAATGATGGTACGAGAGAACGAAGAATTGATTTTGCAAAATCACATACATGGCCTGCATCTGTAAATAAATTATATGATGTTATTAAAAATTTAAAAAAACAATAAATGGAAGAAGAACAGATCGAAACTGCCGAAGAAGAACGTAGTACCAACTTAACGCAGATAATAGCTTATTTATTTGTTACGATTATTATATTAGCGCTTTTCTTAAAAATTATGTTTGGCTAAAAATAAATGAACACATTAAATAATCATATTGCATCTTCAAAGTTAGCAAGATGGCTCAACAGGGAGTTTCTTCTTAAAGGATTAAGTTCACCATTTGGCATTGGGTTGCTGGCTTGCATTGCAGTAGCAATCGGATTTTTTGCATCACACAACCTGGCTATAATCGCGTTTGCATCGGTTGGTGCGATTGCCGCTATCATTGTTATATATTATTGCATTTTTGAACCGCAAACGGGATATTTTATCACCATGTTTATTGCGTTTTTCGCATTTTATCCAAACCATATACTTAATATAATTTTACCCATTCCCACATTTGTAGAACTTCTCATATTGATTGTTTTTTTTGGTTCTTATAGTTCCGCGAAAAAACTCAATCTTCCGCGAAATTCAATATTGCTTACAGGTATTTCTATAGTATTTATCCTCTATACAATTTTCAATATCGTACAGTTTTTCAATCCTGAGATGCAGAGCAGAGGTGGCTGGATTTTCAGGTTTAAAAGATACATGGTGTATGTACTTGTGTACATTATTTCTTACCGCCTTATTGATACACCGCAACGCTTCAGGCAGTTTATGAAATTCTGGCTTTATATGTCTTTTCTTGCCGCTGCTTATGGATGCTACCAACAATGGTTTGGCATGTTGCCAATGGAAATTGCGTACATAAAAAGTGATCCGATAGAATACAAGCTTATGTTCCAGGGTGGCATGCTTCGTAAATTCTCTTTTTTATCTGATGTGGTTTCTTTTGGAGTATTGGCAGGATCGATGGCAGTAGTTGCTCTTATATTAGCAATCAACGAGAAGCAAAAAAAAAGAAAATATCTATTATTTTTTGGAGCCTTTATAATGACGCTGGGAATGTTTTATTCCGGTACCCGTACCACCACCGTTATACTACCGGCAGGTATGGCTTTGTACTTATTTATGACCATAAGAAGTAAAACCACAATTATTACTTTATTTGCCTCTTTGCTTATTGCCCTTTTTATCCTATATGTTCCAGTGGACAATGCAGTACTAAACCGGGTAAGGTCATCATTTAATTCCCAGGATGCCTCGTTAAATGTACGTGATGTGAACAGGCACTATATTCAGCCATACATATA
>JBDTMP010000075.1:0-5042 GCA_039934215.1 Ginsengibacter sp. | reverse complement strand
AATTTTTCCTTCGGAATTATATATAGGCAATGCTCTCCCCAGGTACCAGCAATATTCACCTGGCTTCTTGCGGTTTTTAAAGCGATATTCTATGTGATAGGGTTTTCCGGTTCTTACAGAATCGTACCATGTCTCCCTGCAAAATTCCACGTCATCTGGATGCAGTATTTCCGATCTTGCAGTATCTGCATTCATACCATGTTCAAACCCTGTAAACTCGTACCATTTTTTATTATAGTAATCCAGCCAGCCATCTGGCCGCGCAGTCCACACAATTTGTGGCATTGAGTCAGCAAGTTCTCTAAATTGCTCTTCACTTTCTTTTAAAGCATCCTGTATCTTTTTTTGCGTATCGATATTTGTTGAAGTGCCTATCCATTTTATAAGTTTTCCTTCACTATTTTTTATGGGGATTGTGCGGCCCATAAACCAAAAATAATTTCCTGAGCGATCTTTTATTCTATACTCGCCGGAATACTCTTCGTCATTCTGAATTGCATGCTGCCATGTATCTGTAAGTTTAAAGAGATCTGCCGGATGAAAAATTTTTTCCCATTGCCTGTTATTTATTTCTTCAAGGGTAAGCCCGGTCCAGTCCGCCCATTGTTTATTAATGTAGGAAATAGTTCCATCAGCGTCTATCACCCACACCATGTGCGGTATTGCATCGGCAATAAGCCTTAGCTCCTGCTCGCTTTCCTTTAGTGTTTGCTCAGACTGTTTATGCTCTGTTATGTCAAACGCAGTGCCGTAAGTGCGCAAAGCAATTTTTCTTTCACCATACAGCACTTTACCGTTGAAGCGCAGCCAATGAATTGATTTGTCGGGCCAGACAACCCGCGCTTCATAAAACAATATACCGTTCTCCTTTGCTTTAAGATGCGCTTTGCTGCGAATGATTAAATCATCTGGATGAATCGCGTTTTTCAAGTCCTGGTGAGTCAATGTTTTGGAAGGATCTAATCCCAACATTTTTGCAAGCCTGGTTGAAAAAAGAACGTCACCGGTTTCATTGTCCAGTTCGTAGGTGCCTAACTCTCCTGAGTCAACAGCATGGCGAAGTCTTTCTTCATTCTCACGCAATGAATCTTCTTTTAATTTGGTCTCCGTTATATCAAGTACGGTTCCAATTATCCTGCATGGCTTCCTATTTTTGTCAAAAAATACTTTACCCCTGCCCCTCACCCATCGCACGGCGTTATCACCGCGGCGAATTATGCGATGTTCCGTAGCGTAGGTGTCTGAGCCGGATGGATCCATCGCCTTTTGAATCGCGGTGACCAACATTTCTTTATCGGATGGGTAAATATGATCTAAGTAAACGGAATAATCTACTTCTTTGTTCAAAGAAAAACCAAAGATTTTTTTGCATTCATCCGACCAATTAAGCGCTCCGGTCTCAGGAAAAAAATCCCATGTGCCGAGGCCTGTTGCCTCAATTGCAAGCCTGAGCCGCTCTTCACTTCCGCCTGTAGCCGGGTTGGACGCAAAATCGCCCGGTTGGTTTTTATGATGGCCGTCCGGCGGCGATTTTTTCATTCTCTCTGTGATGCTGCAGAACACGCCACCAATGTTTTCCTTATCATCAAATATTGGGCTGAAGGAAAAAGTAAAACAACATTCTTCAGGACATTCATTCCGTTCAAGAATAATTAATTGATCCTCTAAACATGCTGCCAGCCCGGTTTGCAATACCTTGTGAAGCACAGGACTGATTACGGGCCACATCTCCGGCCATGCCTCCGGTCCTCTGGCGCCTATTGATTCAGGATGCCTGATTCCAATAATTTTGTGGTAAGCGTCATTATAAATTTTTACAAAATCATTTCCCCACCACAACAAAACAGGAAAGTGTGACTTAAGACAAATGCTTACAGAAGTGCGTAGACTTTGTGGCCATTTGTCGGGGTTATCAATGGAAGTTTTTGACCAATCCATGGAGCGCACAAGTTTTCCCATTTCGCCGCCACCTGATAAAAACTTGTGCCTGTTATTTTTCAGAACTGCTTGTGATTCCGGTGTCATTTACTAATCGCAGATAAGGATTTAGATTATTAATTTTTATCAAGTTAAGGATCAATTCCCAATTAAATAAATATTAATAATAAGGTAACTCATATACTTTTGATATTCATTGCTTAAAAGTGGAGGTAAAAAAGCAACAGGAAGATGAATAGAATATGCCGACCGATTAAATTTAAAAGATTCTATTAAAACTTTTTTCAAAAAATCCTTTGAAAGGTTTTTTAGCCTGCATATACTTTAGTCCAAAAGCCCTTATACTTTTTTCTTTTATATAAGACACGGTTTCTTCAATGGAACCTGAGACAAGATAAAGATTTTCGTCATTTCTGGAAATGGTTCCTTGTTCAAACATATATCGGTTATGGTCAAGAACTTTCTGGTAAAAACTTTCATCCCAGATGATTATGGGAAACATTTCTATTTTTTTTGTTTGCACCAAAGTAAGGGCTTCGTAAAATTCATCCAGCGTACCAAACCCTCCCGGCATTACTACGAATGCATAAGAGTATTTTATCAGCAGCATTTTTCTTAGAAAAAAATATTTTATATCAACCCATTTATCAAGATAAGGATTATGGTGCTGCTCACTTGGCAGAATTATATTACAACCTACACTTTTACCGCCTACATCTTTCGCACCCCGGTTTGCGGCCTCCATTATACCAGGGCCTCCTCCGGTCATAATTGTAAACCCCAGTTTAGCGATTTCACCCGAGAGTTCTCTTGCCTGTTTATAAAAAATATGATCTTCTTTAAACCGTGCCGATCCGAATACAGTAACACATGGCCCAACAAAATGTAATGCACGGAAGCCTTTTATAAATTCAAAAAAAACACTTACAGCATATTTAAAATCTTTCCAGCGGCTTTGCGGGCCTTCCAGAAATTGTATTTCTGTTTTTAGATTTTGTTTTATACTCCTTACGTTTTCCATTAGTATTTAAATAAAAGAATTAGTTTTTCAATTAGTTTTTGCGCATTTGGCAACATCGCTTTTTCCAGGTTGATATTCATCGGCACGGCAGGAAGATTTAAAGCGCCCAACACCTCAACCGGTGCATCCAGGAACATAAAACATTCCTTTGAAATACGCCCCGCCAATGCCTCCGCAAAAGAATTATTTTGTTGCTCCTCCGTAAGCACAAGACATTTGCCGTGTTTTTTTACTGTTGAAAAAATCAATGCTTCATCCAGCGGAAAAAGGGTGCGAAGATCTATGATCTCAATTTGTCCGGGGAATGATTTTGCCGCGGCTTTTGCCCAATATATTCCCATTCCATAAGTGATGATGCAGCAGGTTTCTCCGTTTTTTATTTTGTCTGCGTCAGCGCTTAATATAATATTGCCCTTTCCTAACGGCAACACATAGTCGCTTGCGGGTTCAATTGATTTTGCATCTTCCGTTCCAGGCACTTTGCTCCAGTATAGTCCTTTATGTTCCAGCATGATAACCGGGTTGGGATCGAAAAACGCGGCTTTCATTAAGCCTTTCATATCGGCTGCATTGGAAGGATATACAATTTTTATTCCTTTAATGGCAAGAAGCAACGTTTCCACGCAACCACTATGATAAGGTCCACCACCACCATAAGCTCCTATCGGGACACGTATCACAGCCTGCACCGGAAATTTTCCACAGCTGAGGTAGCAGCTCTTCGCCACTTCGGTAGCAAGTTGATTTATGCCAGGATAGATATAATCAGCAAATTGTATTTCCACAATCGGTTTTACTCCTGTCGCTGACATGCCAACTGTTGAACCAATAATATACGCTTCCTGGATTGCCGTATTAAAAACCCGGTGGTCGCCAAACTGTTCGGCAAGAGTCGCGGCTTCCCTGAAAACACCGCCGAGCCTGCGTCCGACGTCCTGTCCATACAATACAGCCTCGGGGTATTGCTCCATTATTTCACGTATTGCAAATAATGCGGCATCTACCATTATTACTTTTTCATTGCCTGTGGGATTGCGTTCGCCTCGTTCTTCAGTGACTGGCGAAGGCGCAAAAATATGTTCTTCAATTTTAGTTACGTCAGGCTCAGCTGCATTGCACGCCTGTTCAAATTGTTGTGAAACCGCCTCCGCAACTATGGATTCAATTTCGTTTAAATCGTTCTCTCCTACACCAAGCAATATTAATCTCTTCTTTAATTTGGGTAGCGGATCATCCTGCGTATGCTTTTCCAGGTTTTCATTTGAACGATAAAACTCTTTACGCACTCCACTCGTGTGATGCCCCAGCAAAGGCACTTTCGCATGTACGAGGTAAGGGCCATCTCCCGTTCTCACTGCTGTGATTATTTTATGCATCGTCTCGTAGCTTTGAATAAAATCACTACCGTCAATGCTTACACGCTGCAAGCCGGTAAATCCTTTTGCAAAATTGAAAGCATCCATGGTACGTGCCTCAGCCGATGTAACACTTATGCCCCAATCATTGTCCTGCACCAAATAAATTATTGGCAGTTTTTTCAAAACGGCAAACTGTAGCGCTTCACTTACTTCGCCTTCTGTTAAGCTTGCGTCTCCAAGTGAACATACAACAACAGGAGTTTCACCATCATTTCCCTTATGATACAGAGGTGAATCGATGCGTTGTAAATATTGCAAGCCCTGCGCTATTCCTGTAGCTGGTATCGCCTGCATTCCTGTCGCGCTGCTTTGATGAATAATAGTTGGCTTATCATCTCCCCTGTAATTGGGATGAGAATAATATTCCTTGCCTCCGGTAAAAATATCATCGCCTTTTGCAAGCAATTGAAGCATTAAAGTATAAGGAGAAAAGCCAAGTCCGAGTAAAATACTTTCATCACGATAGTAAGGACTTACATAATCGCATGGCAGTAAATTGAATGCTGTAGCAAGCTGTATGGCTTCATGACCGCGGGAAGTTGAGTGAACGTATTTGCAAATTTGCCGGTTGGCTTCATAAGTTTCTGCCATTGAAGAGGCAGTACACATCAACCGGAAAGCATTTAAAAGAATTTCCTTGTCTATCATTTTAATTAGCTAATTAG
>JBDTMP010000074.1:0-3678 GCA_039934215.1 Ginsengibacter sp. | reverse complement strand
GTGGCAATTGCTAACGGCACTGCATATTCCCAGCAAGAAAGAGCAATTTGGAGTAAGGATAAAGCAAATGAATGGTATGCGAAACAGGGTTGGCTTCGGGGATGCAATTTTATACCCGGCACCGCCATCAACCAGTTGGAGATGTGGCAAAAAGAAACATTTGACCCTGTTACAATTGACCGTGAACTTGGTTATGCCGAAGGAATAGGCCTGAATGCAATGCGTGTGTTCCTGCACCATGTGGCATGGGAAGCTGATCCCACGGGATTTAAAAAAAGAGTAAATCAATATCTCACTATCGCGGATAAGCACCATATAAAAACGATGTTTGTTTTTTTTGATGACTGTTGGGATGAAAATTATGCGGCCGGTAAACAGCGTGCTCCGAAACCCGGAATTCATAACTCGGGCTGGATAAGAGATCCGGGCAAATTATTTTATAATAAACCTGCGATAGCAGGCACTCTGGAAAAATATGTAAAAGACATATTAACCACTTTTAAAAATGATAAAAGAATTTTGCTTTGGGATGTATATAATGAACCCGGCAATAGTGGCTATGGAAGTAAAAGTCTTTTCCTCCTCTCTGAAATCTTTACATGGGGCAGGCAAATAAATCCTGATCAGCCGCTATCTGCAGGTGTATGGGATAAAAATTTAAAAGATCTAAACACTTTTCAGTTAGCAAATTCTGATGTGATAACTTATCACAACTACAGTGATGAAAAAGAGCACGCCATGGTAATTGATACACTAAAAAATTATGGCCGACCGATGATATGTACGGAATATATGGCAAGAACAAGAGGCAGCCGTTTCGAAAATATTATGCCTTTGCTTAAAGAAAATAATGTTGGTGCGATCAACTGGGGTTTTGTTTCCGGGAAAACAAATACAATATATGCATGGGATACACCAATGCCCGATGGCGCAGAACCAAAGGTCTGGTTTCATGATATTTTTCGAAAAGATGGAACACCTTACAGCCAGGATGAGCTAACACTTATTAAATCGTTAACGGGTAAAAATTAGAATCATAACACGAATTTGATGCACGAATTACAGGAATTAAAATTAATTCCTGATCTGCCTCAATTAGTAATTAGTGTGGGTTAGTGCCATTAGCTTAATTCGTATAATTCGTGTTTAGAAAAATTTGTGTTTAAAAAAAATAAAATGAAAAACTACAGATTATTAGAAATCTTTATCCTCCTCTTTTGTTCCCAGCAATTATTTGCACAGGTTAATAAAGCACCCGCTTATCCATTAATAACACACGATCCCTATTTCAGTATATGGTCTATGACTGATACTTTGAATGCTTCTCCCACGAAGCATTGGACCGGCGCTGATCAGCCGTTAACAGGCTTAATAAAAGTAGATGGAAAAACTTACAGGGTTATAGGCGGTGAAGGAAGAACGTTTCAAAATGTAGCGGCCACTGCTGATGAACAACCCTACCTGGTAAAATATACAGAAACAAAACCCGCTGATGGTTGGGAGAACAATGGATTTAGTGATGCCGGTTGGAAAACAGGAACAGCGCCATTTTCAGATAATAAAAATACCAGCGGAATTTTATGGAAAAGTAAAGATGTATGGATACGTAGAACGTTCAATTTAAACAAGACAGATTTCGACAAATTGTATTTAAAAATAAAACATGATGATAATACAGAGGCTTATTTGAATGGGGAGAAGATTTATAATTATGCCGGCTGGCTTAACAAATTCCAAACCATCCCAATTGAAGATGCTATAACAAGAAAATTAAAAAAGGGCAAAAATGTTTTAGCAATTCATGTAGCCAACACCGCGGGTGGCGCATACCTTGATGCAGGTTTTGTTACTGAGCCACCGGTGAAGATCGATGCAAAAGAAATAGCTGCGCTGCAAAAAAGTGTAACGCTGAATGCAACACAAACCATTTATGATTTTACCTGCGGACCTGTTGATGCTACCATCACATTTACTTCTCCTTTGCTGGTAAAAGACTTAGCCATTTTATCAAGACCGGTCTCATATATTACTTACTCTGTAAAAGCAAATGATGGTAAAAGACATGACGTGCAAATATTTTTTGGGGCATCTACAAATATTGCAACGAATACTTCGGAGCAGGAAGTGGTAGCAAAAATGTACAACTCGTTAGGTTTAAAAATCTTAAAAGCAGGGACAAAAGAACAACCTGTTTTAAAAAAGAAAGGTGATGATTTACGAATAGATTGGGGGTACATGTATGTTGCTGTACCGGCGTCCGAAAATGCAAAACAATACATTAGTTCGGCTTCGCAATCTTTACAGGCTTTCATTTCAAATAAGTCAAACACATCCGGTGTAAGAGCCGGAAAGAATCTTGTTTTGAATACATCTGTTGATTTGGGTAAAGTAGGTGATAACGCAAAAGAAGAATATTTTTTATTAGGCTATGATGATATGTATTCCGTTCAATATTTTCATCAGAATTTAAAACCGTGGTGGAACAGGAAAGGCAATCAGACAATAGAAAAACAATTGGCGCAGGCCGCAACTGATTTTAAAGATGTGATGCAGAAATGTGAAAACTGGAATAAAAGTTTATACGACGATCTTGTTAAAGCGGGCGGTAAAAATTATGCAGATCTCTGTATCATAGCCTATCGCCAAAGCATAGCCGCACATAAACTATTACAAAGTCCACAGGGCGAGACCTTGTTTTTATCAAAAGAAAATTTTAGTAATGGTTCTATCAATACGGTTGATGTCACCTATCCTTCTGCTCCATTATTTCTTGCGTTTAATCCTGAACTAATGAAAGGAATGTTGAATGGTATTTTTTATTTTAGTGAAAGTGGTAAATGGAAAAATCCTTTCGCAGCGCACGATCTGGGCACTTATCCCATTGCAAACGGCCAGACGTATGGCGAAGGAATGCCAGTAGAAGAATCCGGCAACATGATCATACTTACGGCTGCCATCGCAAAAGCAGAAGGCACTGCAGACTACGCAAAGAAGCATTGGAAGACGCTGACTACATGGAATAATTACTTAGTAAAGGAAGGATTCGATCCGGCCAACCAATTATGTACTGATGACTTCGCAGGTCATCTTGCACGCAACGCCAATTTATCAGTAAAAGCCATTGTGGGAATTGGTTGTTATGGAATGATGGCAAAGATGCTGGGCATGAAAGACGTTGCAGGGAGATATACGGATACCGCTAAGAACATGGCTAAGCGCTGGATGCAGATGGATGATGAAGGCGATCACTATGCGTTGACCTTTGAGAAAAATAATACCTGGAGCCAGAAATATAATATGGTTTGGGATAAAGTTTTAGATCTGAATCTTTTTCCGGATGAAGTGTATGAAAAGGAAATAAAGTTTTATCTCACAAAGCAAAATGAATTTGGCCTGCCACTTGACAGCCGCAAGACATATACAAAAAGTGATTGGATTATGTGGACTGCAACGCTTGCAGATAACAAAAAAAACTTTGAAGCATTTGTTGATCCTGTTTACAAATTTGCTATGGAAACACCAACACGTGTTCCGCTAAGTGACTGGCATGAAACAACAAATGGAAAGCAAGTGGGCTTCCAGGCAAGAAGCGTAGTCGGCGGGTATTTTATGAAGTTGCTGAATGAAAAAATGCATAATTGAAGTGATATTTATCAAACAATGACATTGTATGTTTTC
>JBDTMP010000073.1:0-2640 GCA_039934215.1 Ginsengibacter sp. | reverse complement strand
TCTTTATCGAATGAACGCGGAAACCAAAATGGTATGGTGTCATTTAATAATTGATCTTGATAAAAATCTTTTAAGGTGGTTAAGTCTTGTTTGGAATAAGACATTATTTTTATTTAAGTACTTGAGAACATTCTATCTAAAAACTTCTCTTAAAAAAGAAGACAACCTGGTAAAGTCTTTGCGGATTCGTCTCTTTTTTGAAAGGAAAAAATAGATTTGACTTTATCAATTCCTATCCTGCTTTTTTATTTAATTATATCGCTTACAGGTACAGGAACAAAATACAAATCTTTTATACCCTCGTATAAAATACCAATAGTATTATCATCAATTTTTGTTAATGACGAATAGCCATAACATTTCCTTTGGTCTATTAATAACTGATTGACGGGAAGCCAGTTTTTACCCTGGTCAAGACTCGCCTTAATGGTAATGTGTGAGCGAACTGATGAACTATTTGGATTGCTAAAAAACAATACCTCCTTCATTATACCTTTTACTTTTACTTTGGCTTTCAATAAGCTTCCCATGCAAACCGGGTCTGGCAGCGCACTGTAGGATGTTGGATCCTCTATCCACGTTTTCCCCATATTTTTAGTTGTTGCTATACTTCGAAACTCTCCACGATTGTCACGCATATTCAGCATTAATGTTCCGGGCGTTGTTTCTACTATGGTGCTTTCTGTGGTGTTTGACTTTGCTCCCGTCCCTCTTTTCCATGTAGCACCATGGTCGTCACTATAAATAATTGTAGAATGTGGAATATTTTTTTCATCCCAATATTGTGCGGGAAAAACGATATTACCATCTTTCATGGCAATACCATTTCCAGGCCCCTGGAAAAATATTTTCCATGCGGGATCTTTTACCTGTGCTGTAATGTTAACAGGCTTGGACCAGGTTATTCCATCATCATCACTGCTTGCCAGCATAAATTGTCCGGTTGAGTCAGGTGACAAGCCTCCAATGGAACCTGCGATGGAATGATTGCCCTTGCTCCATAATGCCGCAACCCATATTTTTTTTGTAACGGGATCAAATAAAATGGCAGGGTCTCCAATACCATTATTTTCCTGCGGCGCTCCCATATCCATAATCACTTTCATCGGTTCCCATGTTTGGCCGCCATCTTTACTGCGGTTCATACCAACGTCTATGTTCTCGGGGAGGTCTTTTGAATTATTGTAACGGATATCATACACGGCTATCAATGTGCCCTTAGCCGTGGTAGTTATACCGGGAATGCGATAGGTGTTTACTCCATCATCTCCTGCTTTTCTTAAATCAATTCCGATATGTTTATCATAACCGAAATTTTCTTCCGTGACAATTACTTTTTTATTATCGGCATCTGTTAATCCCGTGCAATGCAATTCTATTTTATCGTTAATGTGAGCATAGTCTTTCAGGTTCGCGCTAAGCCAGATGTAATGCAGGCCCGGCTTAAGTGTGAAATCAACTGGAATAATAAAATTTGTACTCGAAGGACTAATTTTTGCAATTAAATTACTTGTATCAAAAAATGGTTCTGTATCTGTAAAAAAGACATGTATTTCTTCTATGTTATTTACAGCGCTTTTATTAAGCGTGCAATTTATTTTCTGATATTTTTTTTCTCTTATAGATTGCGGAATGTAAATCCTTATTCGTATTAATGGATTAGACAATATTCTTTTTAAGACAGGTGTTACAGGTGCGGTCGAAGTTATTTGTATTTGATTTGATGCTATTGCCGGCGTTATTTTTTGTGAGTTTGCCACGAAAGTCATCATAATAAATACTATCCACACTCCATATGTAATTATTTTTTGCTTCATAATCAATGGTTATAGTTTTACAATTTTTTCCTGACAGTATCTAACTGTTTAAAGCTTTACCCCATAGGGGGTCCTTTGGACAACCCCTCTTTCCAGGGGGCGGGAGCAATAAAGTTATCCACCTTTGGCCTTAGGAAAATAAGTTGAACGATCACGGCCAACAATACCACGCCACCAAGCATTGCAAAATCTTTTCCGAGGTTTCCGGCATCTGATGACCTGCCTAACACATCAGTAATAAATGCCCCAAAAAAGACTCCAACCATATTCATAATTCCATACGCCGTTGCCCTGCTTTTTGAGGAAACAAACTGACAAAGTATGGGCATGTTATTAGCATCAAACATTCCATATCCTACACCAAAACAAATTGCTGCTCCTATTACATTGAAAAGTGAATGCCCGAAACCCAGCAGCAGTAAAGATGGAATGGTTAGCGATAAACCTATTGCGCTTGTATATATTCTTCCCCGAATATTTTTTTGAACCCATTTGTCTGATAAAATTCCTCCAAAGATGACCCCGAGAAATGAAGATGCTGCAATGGTAATGGTAGATAGTGGCCCTGCCTGCGACATGGGAATTTTTAGATTTTCTGCAAAGAGTGTTGGCAGCCAGTTTTTAGTCGCCCATCCCGGCAAACTTGGAATCGCAAAATAGAAAAGAATTATCCAGAATGAAATGTTTGTAAATAATATCGCCAGCGCTTTTAAGACAGGAACCTTGTCTTTTATAAGCATTTTATCTGTTTCACTATTTTCGTTCTTGTCTTTTTTCTCTCTTAAAAAAAGAATTAAGATTAAGGAATAGGCAATGCCAATTA
>JBDTMP010000072.1:0-8425 GCA_039934215.1 Ginsengibacter sp. | reverse complement strand
TCAACCTTTTCTCTTGCAACCTTGTCACTTGCCTCGTTCGCTTTTGCATCATTTTTCATTTTTTCAATATCGTCTTTACTTAAGCCACTGCCAGCTTCAATACGAATGTTGTGAGATTTACCCGTTCCTTTATCTTTTGCTGAAACGTTCAGGATGCCATTCGCATCAATATCAAACGCTACCTCAACCTGCGGAACACCTCTCGGCGCCGGTGGAATACCATCGAGATTGAAAGTACCCAGGCTCTTATTTTGACTAGCCATTGGTCGCTCTCCCTGCAATACATGAATCTGTACTCCCGGCTGGTTATCGCTGGCGGTAGAAAAAGTTTCCATTTTTTTCGTTGGGATAGTCGTATTGCTTTCAATAAGCCTTGTCATTACGCCACCCATGGTTTCAATACCAAGCGACAAAGGAGTAACATCAAGTAACAAAACATCTTTTACTTCACCGGTTAAAACCCCACCCTGGATCGCTGCACCTATCGCAACTACTTCATCAGGATTTACGCCTTTATTTGGTTTTCTTCCAAAGAATTTTTCTACCATTTCCTGCACTTTGGGAATACGGGTAGAACCACCTACAAGAATTACTTCATTGATATCGGAGACACTTAATCCTGCATCTTTTATCGCAGCTTCACAAGGCTTCAGGCACCTTGCAAACAGATCATCAGCAAGTTTTTCAAATTGCGCACGGGTAAGTTTTTTTACAAGGTGCTTAGGCACGCCATCAACTGCAGTCACGTAAGGAAGATTTATTTCGGTTTCGCTTGAAGAAGACAATTCTATTTTAGCTTTTTCTGCTGCTTCTTTTAAACGCTGCCATGCCATAGGATCTTTATGCAGATCGATCGCTTCATCTTTTTTGAATTCAGCAGCGAGCCAATCCATGACCACTTTATCAAAATCATCGCCACCAAGATGTGTATCACCATTGGTAGATTTCACTTCAAAAACACCATCTCCCAATTCAAGAATTGAAATATCAAATGTACCGCCACCAAGATCGAATACTGCGATCTTCTGATCTACACTTTTTTTATCAAGCCCATAAGCCAGCGCTGCTGCTGTAGGCTCGTTTATAATACGGCGCACATTGAGACCGGCTATTTCTCCCGCCTCTTTTGTGGCTTGTCTTTGTGCATCATTAAAATACGCAGGAACTGTAATTACTGCTTCATTTATTTCCTGCCCTAAATAATCTTCGGCGGTCTTCTTCATCTTTTGCAAAATCATCGCAGATATTTCCTGCGGCGTGTAAGGCCTTCCGTCAATATCAATTCGCACGGTATTATTATCACCCTTTATTACCTTATAGCTCCAATGCCCTGCTTCAGTCGTTACCTCGTCCCATTTATGCCCCATAAAACGCTTCACGCTTGTAATGGTGTTCGTGGGATTTGTAATCGCCTGACGTTTTGCAGGATCACCTACTTTTCTTTCGCCATTTTTAAGAAACGCAACTACAGAAGGTGTAGTACGGCGGCCTTCATCGTTAGCAATTACAACGGGTTCATTACCTTCCATAACTGCCACGCAACTATTCGTTGTTCCGAGGTCTATACCTATAATTTTTGCCATAATATTTTTTGATTTTTAATTATTGCTTTCGTTACGACAAGGTTTATGCCAATGGGTAGAAAGTGCAAAAATGGCAGACGCTTATAAAGTCAATGGTCATTAGGCCCTTGTTTTACAGGCGATAGGACATTAACAACTGGCTATTCTTCAATCTGTCCGAGCACAGTATTAGAAGTTTTAAAAGTAAAATGCTTTTGAGAAAGATAGCTGAATGTAACTACAAAACAAGTTGCAAAAAAACGGGCTATAGTGGGATAAAAATGCATCATTTCTACCAGCACTTTTATAATAGAATAATTAAGCACGAGGTTAATTCCAACAATCAAAAGATACCTGAATAATTGTATGCTGCCTCTCAATTGAGATGCATTGAAGACAATATATTTAGATAATAGAAATCCTGTTGGAAAACTTATAATGAATGCCATCCACAACGCGGCCGTATAAGGTTCGAAAGCAATAAAACCAAGATTAAGAATTTGCTTGTGCAGAATAAAATTATAGCTGATAAAATAAAGAATAATATCAAATATCATATTGCTGCCACCGCAAACGGCATAACGAAAAGTTTGCAACGGCATAAACCTTCTAAACGCAGGGTAAAAGAAATCTATGAAATTGATTATTTTTTTACGCATTCTTTTTATAAACATAAAAATAAAATTCCCAATCAATAAAATTGACCGGGAATTTCACTCAAAAAATATTTTTTATAGTTACTTGATCACATAGCGCAGGCCAATACCAAGAGCCAGATTAGACCCGGTGCTTGGCGCCAAATAAAAAAATGGATCAAAGCCAAGACTCACATCGATAGGTGCATCGGCAAATTTGTAGTCAATTCCCCCGGTAAGGCGCAAGGCAAAAGTGGTATTACTATTTTTTCCTGTGCCAAAGCCCAACATACCACCACCGCCTACAAAATATTGCAACCCTTCTGCTCCTGCAATAGGCCCCTGGTATTCATACAATCCTTCAAGGCCTACTCCGCCACTGAAAAATAACAACGAACCTTCCAGGGCAGTATGCTCCGCTGTTGAATGTCTTATATTGAGACCTCCGATGGAACCATCACCCGTATAAAATTTTGCCCCAAAGGCAGTTCTATATTCCTGTGCATCCACGCCTGCAGCGGCAAGACAGACTAGGGCAAAAATGATAAGAGCCTTTTTTTTCATAACATTAATTTAAGGGTGTAGAATAGTTTTTAAACTGTGAAAATGTTTCTAATCGAACGAATCCTATATCAATTTTATATTCTGACATGCAAGGTATTCATCGTAAGTGAAAATTTATCCGGGACCGGATCAAAACTTTATAAAAATTGGTTAAAACATTTTAAATATATAATTCGGTATGCAAATTCTTTATTCTTTCATCGGCCAGGTATTCGTCGTAAGTGCAAAGCCTGTCAATAATGCCATTGGGAGTAATTTCAATAATGCGATTGGCGACAGTTTCCATAAACTGGTGGTCATGCGTTGTCAATAAAACAATTCCAGGAAACGTTATCATGCCGTCATTAAATGCTGTAATACTTTCAAGATCCAGGTGATTGGTAGGCTCATCCAATATGACAACATTGGGGTTTTGCAGCATCATCCGGCTTATCATACATCTTACTTTTTCACCGCCGCTTAATACCGTGGTTTTCTTTTTAATTTCATCACCGCTGAAAAGCATTTTGCCAAGGAACCCTCTTAAAAAATCTTCATCAACATCAGTATAATGATCGGGAACGTACTGCCTGAGCCAATCCATGAGAGTGAGGTCACCGGTGAAAAATTCCGTATTATCGTTGGGAAGATAGGCGGTTGTAATTGTAGTGCCCCATTCAAAAGTGCCGCTGTCAGCCTTCATTCTTTTATTGATGATTTCAAAAAAAGATGTAAGTGCAACCGGGTCTTTACTTAAGAAAGCGATCTTCTGGCCTTTTACAATGTCAAAATTTACATTGCTGAATAGCTTTCTTCCATCAATGCTTTTACTAAGCTTCTGAACATTTAATATCTGGTTGCCGGGATCCCTCTCAGGCTTAAATATAATACCGGGATACTTACGGTTGCTCGGCGTAATATCTTCAAACACGAGTTTATCCAATGCCTTTTTACGGGAAGTGGCCTGTTTGCTTTTTGATGCATTGGCGCTAAACCGGGCAATAAATTCAAGAAGGTCTTTTTTCTTTTCCTCCGTCTTCTTATTCTTATCTCCCGCCTGCCTTGCTGCTAACTGGCTGCTCTCGTACCAGAATGTATAGTTACCGGTATAAATTTTTATCTTTTGCTTGTCAACATCGGCTACGTGGGTACATACCGCATCAAGAAAGTGACGGTCGTGGCTTACTACAAGAACAATATTCTCATAATCTGCCAGGAAATTTTCAAGCCATGAAATAGTTTCAACGTCAAGGTTATTTGTTGGTTCATCCAGTAACAAAATATCCGGATTGCCAAAAAGCGCCTGTGCAAGCAATACCCTCACCTTGATATTAGCCCCAATATCTTTCATCAATAACTGGTGAAGCTCTTCAGCCACTCCCAATTCATTTAATAAAGTGGCAGCATCGCTTTCTGCAGTATAGCCACCCATTTCGCCAAACTCCGCTTCAAGATGCCCCGCCTTCATTCCATCTTCTTCACTAAAATCTTCTTTTAAGTAAATAGCATCTTTTTCATTCATTACGTTCCACATTCTTTTATGCCCCATCATTACCGTATGTAGTACGGTTACTTCGTCAAACTCAAACTGGTCCTGTCTTAACACCGCCATACGCTCGCCAGGAGTAATACTTACAGATCCCTTATTAGGCTCGATTTCCCCGCTTATAATTTTTAATAATGTGGATTTGCCGGCGCCGTTAGCGCCAATGATGCCATAACAATTGCCTTTGACAAAGTTTAGATTTACCTCGTCGAACAAAACCCTTTTGCCATAAGCCAGTGTTACATTATTTACACCTATCATACTACTCCTTTTTTTGGTCCGTCAGGACTTATTCTGAAAAGGCGCAAAAGTAAGAAGAATGAATTAAGAATGGAGAGTTATGAACTAAGTATTAAGAATTATATATGAGGCCGGATACACCGAACCTCTAAGAAAGACACTCACATGATACATCTTACCTCGAAGTATCATTGCCTTATCGCATCCACATTAATCCTATCGGGATAGTCGGTAATAATTCCATCTACACCCATTTCATAAAGTTTTTTTGCTGATGCGAGATCATCAACTGTCCACGGTATTACTTTTATATTTCTTTCGTGAAGTGAAGCAACAATTTCTTTTGTGAGCAGGACATATTCGGGACTCACAATATTGGGTTTGAATCCATATAGTTTTCCAAAACCTTTGACAGGAATTTTTTGATTTTCAATAAGCAGGGATAATTGCATCGTTGGATATTTCTGGCTTACAAGCTTGAGACTTCGCGGATCAAAAGATTGAACAATCACACGATTTTGAATTCCTTTTTTTATTAAAACATCCATTAAAAGATCTGCAAATTTTTCCGGTTCAGGATGAAAAATATTATCTGTTGTATTACTGGATTTAATTTCAATATTATACATCACCTTCTCATGATTTGTTTTCACCAGGTATGCTTCTACAGAATCAATCAATGTTGAAAGCAGTGGTTTTTGCACCATCATTTTTTGCTGAAAAGGAAAACGTGGGTTCGGCCTCATTCCCACATCAAATTTCTCCACGGAATCGTAGGTCATTTTATAAATATTGTATTCCTGCTCTTTCTTTGGTTCAATGGAATCGCCGGAAGGAAGCGTGGTGATCTCGTGATTAAAAAATGGCTCGTGACTCACCACTACTTTATCGTCCGCGGTTATTACAACATCCATTTCCAGCGTATTTACATTTAAATCAATTGCCCGCAACATTGCAGGTATTGTATTTTCGGGCATCAAACCACGGCATCCGCGGTGGCCCTCGAGATCGAACTTTTTAGAGGTTACATTTTCGCAAGACATAAAAATAAGAACAGAAAAAAATATTAAATACCATTTCATACGAGAAATATTCCGGCTAAAGTAAGAAGTAAAAGCTATAGGAAAAGAAATTCAATAGAACGCCTAAGAACTTTTTCTTTTATAATGAATGAGCCAGTTTGTTTGCCATGTTGCTCCATTATCCGTTGTAGATTCCCATCTCCAGTCAAACTTATCGGGAGCGATATTAAAAAATACCATTCTTGAAATTATTTCTTTTCCATTGGGAAGCTTTCGTGGCGCTGTAGAAAGTGTCATCATATCATTTTCAAATTTGCCCGATAAAGCAATATACCCGCCCTGGTTGTCCACCCACGTTTGTTGCCATAATTTTAATTGTGGATTGTACACACTCCAGCTACTTCCCGAATATTTCATAGCTGGGTCATAAAAATTTTCGTTCACGGTACATCCATCCATAATCTTCTGAACCCGGTTGGTACCGTGGCTTGTATCGTTCCAGGTAAGTGCCCAGTTGCCAACCCAAAAATCAAATTGCGATGCTTCGGGAGCACTGCAGGGTTTTTGACCATTGGTATTTTGCGCATCGGATGTTATAGAAATAAAAAATAAAAAAGCGAACAATATATTTCTTTTCATAACGGAAGTTTTACCCTAATAAATTTACAGCCCATTATTTTGATTTAGTTGCCCCTTATACATTTATACTGCCGCTAAGCCTTATCACGGGTTGAGGGTATTATTGAACAACTAAAGTAATTTTACCGCTTATTTAAAAATATGTCCTTTACAACAACGATACAATCCGCTACAATTGAAAGCCTCCAAGAATTATATGAAAGGCAGTTTTCTGAAAAAGATTTCCAGGTAAATGAAACCAAACCTGAGTTCAAGGGTGATTATACAATTGTGCTTTTTTCACTTTTAAAACCGCTTAAAGAGTCTCCTGAAAAGCTGGGCAAAAAACTCGGAGACCTTCTTCTAAAAAAACATGCTGGTTTTTTTTCAGACTATAACATCATAAAGGGCTTTTTAAATCTAAGCTTATCTGATCAATCGCTCTTACATCTTTTGAAGGAAAATTACATTGATGTTTGCTTTGGAAAAAAACCTTTGAACCATAACCTGCCTACCGGACAGGCAGGAAAAGTGATGGTTGAATATTCATCCCCGAACACTAACAAGCCGCTGCATCTTGGCCATTTGAGAAATATTTTTATAGGGTGGAGCGTTGCTGAAATTTTAAAAGCAAATGGGAATGAAGTTTATAAATCAAGTATTGTAAATGATCGTGGCATTCATATTTGCAAAAGCATGATCGCATGGAAGGAATTCGCAAATAATGCGACTCCGCAATCAACAAACACAAAGGGCGATCATTTTGTTGGTGATTATTATGTGCAATTTAATGACGAATATAAGAGAGAAGTGGAGGAATTAATTGACGCAGGTGCGACCAAAGATAATGCAGAAAAGGAAGCGCCGATCATGAAGAAAACACAGCAGATGTTGCTGGATTGGGAAAATGGAAAGTCTGAAGTAATAGAGCTTTGGAATAAAATGAATGGATGGGTTTATAAAGGCTTTGATGAAACTTACAAAAGGATCGGGGCCGATTTTGATCAGACATTTTATGAAAGCAAAACCTATCTTCTTGGTAAAGATTTTGTAAAGGAAGGTTTGGAAAAAAATATTTTATTCAAAAAGGAAGATGGTAGTGTTTGGATCGATCTTTCGGAGGCGGGCCTGGATGAAAAACTTTTGCTGCGCGGAGACGGAACCTCAGTATATATCACCCAGGATATTGGACTGGCAAAACAAAAATTTGAAGAATATAATTTAGCTGAAAGTATTTATGTAATAGGCGATGAGCAGATCCACCACATGAAAGTGCTTAAGGAAATATGCCGCAAGCTGGGGATGCCTTTTGCAGATAAAATTTTTCATTTAAGCTATGGCATGGTTGAGCTTACTACCGGCAAAATGAAAAGCCGTGAAGGCACCGTAGTAGATGCTGATGATCTTGTAGATGAAATGGTTGAGACTTCACAAAAACATACCGAGGAACTTGGAAAAGTAAAAGATTTTACTGAAGGAGAATTGAAAGAATTATTTGAAACATTGGGATTGGGCGCTATGAAATTTTATTTGTTGCGTGTCGATCCGAAGAAGCGAATGATTTTTAATCCTGAGGAAAGTATAGATTTTCATGGCTTCACAGGGCCGTTTGTACAATATACTTATGCAAGGATAAAATCCATTTTAAGAAAAGTTGGAGAGCAGAAGGCAGAAGGCAGTGGGCAGTCAGCAGTTAGCAGTCAACAGTCACCAGTCAGCAAATTACTTCCGCTTGAAAGAGATCTTATTATTTTTCTCGAAAAATATTCAAATGTTATTTCGCAGGCGGCAGATGAATTGAATCCTTCCGTAATTGCCAACTATGTTTTTCATTTAGCCAAAACATTCAATACTTTTTATGCAGAGCATTCTGTAACGAATGCGGAAAGTGAAGAAAAAAAATTACTGCGTTTACAAATATCATTGATGACTGCAACTATTATAAAAAGCGCCATGCAATTGCTCGGGATTGAGGTGCCGGAAAGGATGTAGGCATCTCCGCAAAGAAGATAAGAAGAGATCCAATACAACAATTTCTTTTAAACTGCGTTTAGCTTTCGCAGTTATATTGTCCAAAAATGTTAATTAGTAACTATAAATACTTTTAAACATTCAATGATGTATATTTGCAAACAATTATATACTCCTACTTAGCAGACTGGATAATCTTCCCCACAGGTAAAAGCTCATCAAGTCATAGGTTTTGAGCATATTCGAAAACAAACTTCACTTATCATTTTCGATTCCGGGAAGTTATCA
>JBDTMP010000071.1:0-4597 GCA_039934215.1 Ginsengibacter sp. | reverse complement strand
AAGTTTATTGAATGTGGCAAATGGCCTTCTTTATAATATTTTGAATTTCTTGTATCAATTATCCAGGCATGATTGCCTAATCTTTTTGCATCATCTGCATTGGTTATGGATTCAGCTAACGGCACCGCCTGGACGCTTTCATTAAACGGCAGGGCTCCTTTTCTGTTCAATTCAACATTGTAAGAAAAATAAGATGGTACAAAAGGCTGGTCTTCTAATAGTTCTTTTACAAACTCACCTTCCGTTTGGGGCTGCAGGCTCCAGTTTGTCTTCTTTTCTTCTCCTATCGTGCTGCTGCTTGCTTTACTGAGCGATTTACCGCAAAGCGTTCCTTCGCCATGCGCCGGGTACACGGCTGCGTCATCATGTAAGTTCATCAGTTTTTCCCGCAGGCTATGATACATCTGCTTCGCCAGCTCATTTCTTTTCAATTGCATTTTTCCGGCGCCTTCTCTTAAGTCAGGCCTTCCGCAATCACCAATGAAAAGCGTATCCCCTGTGAAAACTGCTTTTTGTTTTCCGTCGTGTTCCAGCAAGATGGAGATACTATCCGGAGAATGGCCAGGCGTATTAATTGCTGATAATTTTATTTTGCCAATTTCTAAAGATTGTCCTTCATCAAAGGGCACATGAGGATATAAAGCGTCCACTAATTTGCTCACAAATATGCTTGCTCCGGTAACCTGGTGTATTTCCAAATGGCCGCTTACAAAATCAGCATGTGGATGTGTTTCTATAATGCCTGTTATTTCTGCATCGTATTTTTTTGCAAAATCAAAATATTGTTTCGGATTGCGTGCAGGATCAATGAGAACTATCTTTTTTTTACATTCACTCAATATCGCATAGCTGAAATGAGAAAGATTTTTGTCCTCAAATTGTTTTATTTCCATATTTTTTTGATGGTGCAAATCTCCTACATAGCATTTGCTTTATTTATGACTACCGTCACATATTTCGATATTTAATGCGGAAGTTTTTGACTTAATAAACCATACACCCATGTTCCCGCGATAGCGCTTGCCAGCGTAACAATAACTACAAGTGCACCGGTTCCTATCTGCGCAAACAAAGGCCCCGGGCACGCGCCGGTAAGCGCCCATCCGAACCCAAAAAGTAAACCTCCATATACCTGGCCTTTGTGAAATTTTTTGCCTGGTAATTCTATCTCTTCACCCTTAATAGTTTTGATGTTATATCTTTTTATTACTTGAACTGAAATGATACCTGTAATGATCGCGGAGCCAATGACACCATACATGTGAAAGCTTTGCAAACGAAACATTTCCTGTATGCGAAACCAGGAGATAACTTCCGATTTTACCAATATGATGCCGAATAAAATTCCTGTAATAAGGTATTTGCTATAGGACCACCATGCCTTTTTTTCATACTGATTGTTTGCGTATAATGGATCAAGGGACCGTACTTCAAAATCAGTATTTATTTCATCCTCTAAAGTTGTAAACTCACTCATGATTTTAATGCATTAAAATAAAAGGTAGAATAAGATTTGCCATAATAAACCCGCCAACCATAAAACAAACGGTAGCAATTATTGATGGTAATTGAAGATTGGAAATCCCCATGATAGAATGCCCGGAGGTACAGCCACCGGCATATCTTGTTCCAAAGCCAACGAGGAACCCGCCACCGACAATCAGGACAAAACCTTTTAACGTAAATAACTGTTGAAAATTAAAAAGTTGTTCCGGTAATATAGAATTATAATCCGTGATTCCATAGCCTGCCAGTTCGCTCGTCAATTTTGGATTGAGCTGAATTGGACTGTCGTTCATAAGTAAAGTCACTGCGATAAATCCTCCAATAACAATTCCGGCTACCAATACAAGATTCCATATTTCTTTTTTCCAGTCGTAAGTAAAAAAAGGAATTTTTGCAGGGATACATACCGCGCAAATATGCCGCAAGGACGAGGAGATGCCAAAGGTTTTATTTCCTGCTATAAGTAATACAGGAACCATTAAACCTATTAGCGGCCCCGATATATACCAGGGCCAGGGCTGCCTTAATATTTCTATCATAGATTACATTTTAATTTTTTAAAGTTATAATGGTTATTCTTTTGAAAATTATATTTATGAAAAATTTTATTTGCAAGTAGGACTGTTTTTCTTATGCCAGGCTTTAATAATATTATGGCAAAACATATTTTATTTTTTTATTCCTGCCATCATAAGATAAATTTGCATGCATACCTATAAGCGTCGAACCACTGATCCCACATAGAATAAACAAAAGTAGCAATGACAGGCCAACAGATTCGCAGGCAACTAAAGAAATCATTTGACAGAATAAGGAATGAAAAATACAAACAGAATCTTTTGCAGGCGATCCCATTTTGGGTAGCTTCTCTTTTAACAGGCCTTATCGCAGTATTTTATTCCCGCATTTTTGCGTTTTTAGAAGGGGAAACTTTTTCAATTATTAGCCATTATAAATGGTTGATATTTATTTTGACGCCTCTTTGCTTTTTTATTGCCTGGTGGGTGGTTGTAAAGTTTGCGCCTTATGCAAGAGGCAGTGGTATTCCGCAGGTTATGGCTGCCATAGAGCTTGATAATCCGGGATATAATAAAAAAGTAGAAAAGCTATTAAGCATTAAGATTTTTTTTGTAAAAATAATCTCCAGTTTTGTAATGATACTCGGTGGCGGCGCAATAGGACGGGAAGGGCCTACCATACAACTTGCGGGGACTGTTTTTAGAAAAGTAAATGAATGGCTTCCTGCATGGTGGCCAAAAATTTCTAAAAGAAATATGATTATGACAGGCGCTGCCGCAGGGCTTGCTGCCGCATTCAATACACCTTTGGGCGGAATTGTATTTGCGGTGGAAGAACTTACAAAAACGCACATTAGTTATTTTAAAACTGCTTTGTTCAGCGCCGTAATTATTGCCGGTTTAACGGCGCAGGGTTTATTGGGGCCATACTTATACCTTGGCTATCCTGATGTTACAGGGCTTTCTGTATCTGTCTTTTTAGGATTGATATTGGTAGCTGCGATAGCCGGGCTATTGGGCAGCATCATGTCGAAAGTTGTATTAATGCTCTTAAAATGGAAATCAAAATTTACTTTTCGTTATCAGCATGCATTGTACGTTGTTGGTTGCGCATTTATAGTTGCTTCCATCGCTTTCTTTTTTGATGAGCGTGTGTTAGGTTCTGGTAAAGAAGTTATGATAACAACCTTGTTCAGTACTGAAAAAAACGTTCATTGGTACACGGCAATTTTCAGAATATTGGGCATTATTCTTTCTTTTACGACCGGCGCTGCGGGAGGAATTTTTGCGCCCTCATTAGGCGCTGGTGCCGGAGTGGGTTCTCTTATAGCCGGATGGCTGCAGGCTTCTACAACAGATACGAATCTACTGATTCTTTGCGGAATGGCAGGGTTCTTAACAGGTGTAACGCATACCCCTTTTACATCTGCTATACTTGTACTTGAAATGACTGACAGGCATAATGTTATTTTTCATTTAATGATTGCAGCAATGGTGGCAAGTATTGTATCAATGGTTGTTGATAAGCATTCCCTGTATGACCACCTGAAAGTGCAATGCCTGCACGACCTGCATCATGAAGATGACCCGCCGCCACCGCAAAATGAAATACCTGCTAAAACCAATGAAGAAAATAAAACTATCTGAGTTTACGTTAATGGTTCCCTTTCAATAATGAAAAACTGATAAATTATTAGCAGCTCATCTTTTGGCATCGAAGTTGAAACAATAAATTAAATTTTATTATGAAAAAATGGATTGTAATTATCTGCCTGTTCATTTTCCCAATTACAGGATGCGACACAGCCCGCAGCATTTTAAACTCTGCCGGCTATGGTAACCTGAGCAATGAAGAAGTGGTGCAGGGTTTAAAGGAAGCTTTGCGGGTTGGAACTGATTCCACAACTTTTCACCTGGGATTGTTGAATGGTTTTTATGGCGATGATATCATAAGAATTTTGATGCCGCCGGAAGCGCAAAAAGTTGAAAAAACTTTACGCAGTGTAGGGTTTGGAAAAACGGTTGATAATGCGATACTATCCATGAACAGGGCAGCAGAAGATGCCAGTAAATATGTAGGCGATATATTTCTGAATTCCATTAAGCAGATGACGATACAGGATGCATTCGGAATTTTAAGAGGTGATGATCATGCCGCTACTAACTATTTAAAACGTACTACTACAACCCAATTGACTGCGGCATTCAAACCTATTATTTCCAAGTCGCTATCTTATGTAAATGCGACAAAATACTGGAAAGATGTATTTACAGCGTACAATCGTCTCAGCAGCAATCCCGTTGATACTGATCTTACGGATTATGTAACTGGTAAGGCATTAGAAGGATTGTTTTATCATATAGCCCTTGAAGAGCAAAAGATACGTAAGGACCCCGCAGCACGGGTAACTGATATTTTGAAAAAAGTTTTTGGAAATCAGAACCAGGTCAAGACTACCGGTGGATTATAATTGATAAACCGAATTTTTTAAAATCAGTTTTATCTTTTTTTAAAAGTTACCTGGCGCAAAATAGTTTTACACATTGGTTGCAAGGTAACTTCTTCCTCCTGC